>JAGRFO010000224.1:4425-7379 GCA_020446005.1 Rhodocyclaceae bacterium
CGGTTGAGTTCCTGCATCAGGAAATCGAGCCGCTTGCCGGACACCCCACCCTTGCGAAGAATCCGTTCGACCTCGTCCAGATGGGTGCGCAGCCGGTCGAGTTCCTCGTCGACATCGATGCGCTGGGCGAACAGCGCCACCTCCTGACGGATGCGATCCTCGTCGAGCGCGGCAACCGCGTCGCGCAGGCGCTCGGTGAGCTTGCTCTGGTAGGCGGCAACCAGTGCCGGCATCTGCGGCGCGACGCGCTCAACCAGCACGCGCATGGCGGACACCCGGTCGCGGATCACGTCGGCGAGCTTGGCGCCCTCGCGCTGGCGACTGGCGATGAATTCGTCCACCGCCTCGCTGGCCATCTCGCGCACGGTGGGTAGCACCGCGTCGAAGTCCACGCTGTCGTCGGACAGCACCCCCGGCCAGCGCAGGATCTCGGCCACGCTCAACGGCGCAGCGGCGGGGAAGCGGGTGAGGAGTTGCTGCTGGGCGGATTCAAGCTGCTGCACCAGCGCGCCGTTGAGTGCCATGTCGGCACTCGTGCCGACCTCGTTCTTTTGCAGATAGAGCCGACACTCAACCTTGCCGCGGGTCAGCCGCGCGGCGAACAGTTCGCGCAATGCTGGTTCGGCCTGGCGCACGTCGTCGCCGAGGCGAAACACCAGGTCGAGATAACGCGAATTGACGCTGCGCAATTCGAGGTGGAGGCTGATCCGGCCCATTTCGCGATGCTGCACCGCAAAGCCGGTCATACTGAGTATCATCGAAGTCTCTCCTGCCCGACAACGCTGCGCTTTACAGCACTGGTATCAGACAACAAAATCGTTTCTACGCGGATCTTAACCACGCCTTCATGCCATCTCAAGTGAATCAGGCGCTGCCGTCCGGCTTTCAGCTGGATCAGTACCGCATCGATCGCCAGCTGTCGCTCGGGGGGTTTTCGATCGTCTATCTGGCGTACGACGAGGAAGGCACGCCGGTGGCGATCAAGGAATATCTGCCCAACTCGCTGGCGCTGCGCGGTGAAGGCCAGATCGAGCCGAACATTTCGGCCGATCACGAGGCGGCGTTCCGCTACGGCATGAAGTGCTTCTTTGAAGAGGGGCGCGCGCTGGCCAAGCTGATGCACCCCAACGTGGTGCGAGTGCTCAACTTCTTCCGCGCCAACAGCACGGTGTACATGGTGATGCAGTTCGAACGCGGCCGCACCCTGCACGACTATGTGCACAAGCACCGCGACGATCTGCGCGAGCGCTTCATGCGCGGGGTGTTCACCCGCATGCTCAACGGCCTGCGCGAAGTGCACGCCCACAAGCTGCTGCATCTGGACATCAAACCGTCAAACATCTACCTGCGCACCGACGGCACCCCGGTGCTCCTCGATTTCGGTGCCGCGCGGCAGACCCTGATGAGCGGTCAGCCGATGCTCAAGCCAATGTATACGCCGGGTTTCGCCTCGCCGGAACAGTTCGCCGGACGCGAAGCCCTCGGCCCGTGGAGCGACATCTACAGCGTGGGCGCGAGCTTTTACGCCTGCCTCGGCGGCAGCGCCCCGCCGCGCTCCGACGAGCGGGTGAAAAAGGACACCTTCGTACCCGCCACCAAGGCCTTCGCCAACCGCTACACCGAGCAGTTGCTGGAGACCATCGACTGGTGCCTCAAACTCGACCCCCTGCAACGCCCGCAAAGCGTCTACGCTTTACAGAAAGCCCTGGTCCAGCGCGGACCGGATGAAGCCATGCCGGCATCGTGGTTTGCCGACATGGGCAGCCGCCTCAAATCTTTCATTGGTCGCACATGAAATTCACCATTTACCAGGAAAGCCGGATCGGCAAGCGCGCCTCCAACCAGGACCGCATCTCCTACTGCTACTCGCGTGATGCGCTGCTGATGGTCATCGCCGACGGCATGGGCGGTCACCTGCATGGCGAGGTGGCGGCGCAGATCGCGGTGCAGTACATCACCCAGACCTTCCAGCGCGAGGCCGACCCGACGGTGGCCGACCCGGTGCTGTTCCTGTCGCGGGTGATGACCAACGCCCACCACGCCATTCTCGACTACGCCTTCGACAAGCACCTGCCCGAGGCGCCGCGCACCACCACCGTGGCCTGCCTGATCCAGAACGGGCTGGCCCACTGGGCGCACGCCGGCGACTCGCGCCTGTACCTGTTTCGCAACGGCGCGGTCGAGGCGCAGACCCGCGACCACTCGCGCGTGCAGCTGATGCTCGACCAGGGCCTGATCGACGCCGAAGCCGCCGCCACCCACCCCGGCCGCAACCGCATCTACAGCTGCCTGGGCGGCAATCACTCGCCGCAGATCGAGTTCTCGCGCCCGACCCCGTTGTACGCCGGCGACCAACTCGCGCTGTGCACCGACGGCGCCTGGGGGCCGCTGGGCACGGAGGCCCTGCGCGACCGGCTGTGCGCCTCGAAGAACATCATCAAGGACGTGCCCAAAATCCTCGACGCCGCCGAGGCCGCGGCCGGCCCGCATGCCGACAATCTGTCGATGATCAACCTCGTCTGGCACGACGACTTCGCCGACGAACTGCCCGACACGATCTCCACCAAGACCATGGCGGTGAGCCGTTTCACCACCCAGATGGAAGGCTTCGAGCGCGGCGCCGGCACGGCAGGCAACGGCGCCCAGCAGGACCTGAGCGACGAAGAGATCGAACAGGCGATCGCCGAGATCAAGGTCGCGATCAAGAAATTCACCAACGACACCCCGCCCTCCGACGGAAACGCCTGACCCATGCGCCCCAGCCAACGCCCCGCCGACGCCCTGCGCGCCATCCGCATCACGCGCGGCTTCACCAAGCACGCCGAAGGTTCGGTGCTGATCGAATTCGGCGACACCCGCGTGCTGTGCACCGCCAGCGTCGAGGAATCGGTGCCCGGCTTCATGCGCGGGCAGGGGCGCGGCTGGCTCACCGCCGAATACGGCATGCTGCCGCG
>JAGRFO010000225.1 GCA_020446005.1 Rhodocyclaceae bacterium
ACGAGTTCGGCACCGACAAGCGCGACCCCGCGCGCAACGCCCACCGCCTCAAGACCCGGCCGTGGACGGTGACGGTCGACGGCCTGGTCGGCAAGCCGCGCACGTTCGACATCGACGAGATCCTCAAGCTCGCCCCGCTCGAAGAGCGCATCTACCGCCTGCGCTGCGTCGAGGCGTGGTCGATGGTGGTGCCCTGGGTGGGCTTTCCACTCTCCGCGCTGCTCAAGCAGGTCGACCCGCTGGGCAGCGCCAAGTACGTGGAATTCACCACCCTGTACGACCCCGACACGATGACCCGCCTGCCGGTGCTCGACTGGCCCTACAAGGAAGGGCTGCGGCTCGACGAGGCGATGCACCCGCTCACGCTGATGGCGGTCGGCCTCTATGGCGCGACGCTCCCCAACCAGAACGGCGCCCCGCTGCGACTGGTGGTGCCGTGGAAGTACGGCTTCAAGAGCGCCAAGTCGATCGTCCGCATCCGCCTCACCGACACCCAGCCCAACACCGCGTGGAACGATGCCGCGCCCTCGGAATACGGTTTCTATTCGAACGTGAATCCGGACGTCGACCACCCGCGCTGGAGCCAGGCCAAGGAACGGCGCATCGGCGAATTCCTCAAGCGCCCGACCCTGCCCTTCAACGGCTATGCCGAGCAGGTCGCCGGGCTGTACGCCGGCATGGACCTGCGCGCCCAGTTCTGAGACCCTGTCGATGACCACCACCGCCCTCAACCGCCCCGCCATGAACGTGCGCAATCTCTCCGCCCCCCAGATCTCGACGCTCAAAGCCCTCCTGTTCCTGCTCTGCCTGATGCCGGCGGGGCTGCTGGTGAAAGGCTTTTTCGACGACGCGCTGGGCGCCAACCCAATCGAGGCCATCACCCACGCCACCGGCGATTGGACCCTGCGCTTCCTGCTCATCACGCTGGCGGTCACGCCGCTGCGCAAGCTCACCCACTGGCACTGGCTGATCCGCCTGCGGCGCATGCTGGGGCTCTACACCTTCTTCTACGCACTCCTCCACTTCCTCACCTACGTGGTGCTCGACCAGTTTTTCGATGGCGCGGCAATCGTGCTCGACGTGCTCAAGCGGCCCTACATCACGGTCGGTTTCTCGGCCTTCGTGCTGCTGATCCCACTGGCGGTCACCAGCACCAACGCGATGGTGCGCCGTCTCGGCGGACGCCGCTGGCAGGCGCTGCACCGCTCGGTGTATGGGATCGCGATTCTGGGGGTGATGCACTACTGGTGGCTGGTCAAGTCCGACCTCACCCAGCCCATCCTGTATGGCCTCGTGCTCGCGGCACTGCTGGGCTTTCGGGTGTGGTGGCGCAATGAGGAGCGCAAGGCCCAACTGGCCGGCAAGTTCGGCATGGAGGGACCGCCGGGGGTGAAGATCAATCAGCGGATCATTCCGATCAAGTCGCAGACGCCTTGATCGGCGTTGGTACTTCTCTGGCGAGAGGCGGGTGGCGCCTCGAAGCTGGCCTATACGGGTGAGGGCGCGCAGGGCAACACCCGACCCGTTACCGCCAGTATGAGCTTAGGCAGTCCAATGGCAGGTAACCGAGTTGAACGGTCACCGAGACCGGAGCCTCTGAGACTGCACGTCGGCCGGAGCGGTCAATCGGTCTGAGTCGAAACAGCCCAAGATGGCTTCTTCGATCGACAGACGATCGGTTTCAATCGGTAGCTGGCATTGCGGCCACGCCAATCACCGGCCCAGGCCCTTCGCTGCTGCCGCGTTCGACCTGAGAGTGGTTCGAGTAGGTCGGCCACGTCGGATAATACTCGTCTGCCTGATTACCCCACACTTCCCAGCCGTCACGCGGCCCGCGTGCGAATAATTCCAGGTAAGGACCTAGGCTGCACGATTCCACTATGTCATAAAACTCGTCGGGCTTGCGTGAGTGCTCGCGCTTCTGAGTCGCCAAGAAATTCACCTGTCTCCGACCTGGTGCAAGCGTCCGAGCGTTCTTGCCCCGAACGCCGAAAAGCACCAGCTCGGTGACGTTGCGAAAGTAGAAGCCAACACCGCGCCCATCAGGCCCGCCATCTTTGCGGACCTTATGCCAAACGATGTTGCTTTTGTATTGGAAGCCCCAGGCTTCCAGCACCTTGATGCCTTCAGGCAGCAGGGCGTTCGGAACCCACAGATAAAGGTGTGCGGTGTCGGCCGTCAGTTGTTCAACCGGCAGCGTCATGATTTCATCAAGATTCATCGTGCCGTAACGCGACAGGCGCTTGTGTTCCGGCGCCATCTTGCCGGTGCGGTTCTGGAACTGCCACGGCGGATCGGCCAGGATGGTGTGAAAGCGCCGGCCACCGTGCCGGGCCAGCAAATCCCGCGCCGCGTCTGGTGCCGTGTCGGCTTTTTTCTTTGTCATGATTATGGGTTCCAGTCCTCAATAAGTTTCGGTGTGATGCCGAACACCAGAACGGGGCAGCCGCCATGCCTACCCGCATTGAGCCGGTACAGGAGCTTGCCCATCCATGTCGTGCTGGCACCGTATTTCGCTCTTACGGTCTTGCCGACTTCTTCGCCCGCCTTGTTCAGTTGGGGCACCACGTCAAAGACAGGGTTTAGCTTCTCGCTGCGCGTGACCATAACCCCGGCACTTATCAGGCCGCATTCATGGAAGCTCGCGTAGGGCGCAATAACCGAAGGGCATTGCGCCGAATGGGTTCCTATAGTGCCTCGGTGGAACATCCGGTGTACTGATACGGTATTCACCTG
>JAGRFO010000226.1 GCA_020446005.1 Rhodocyclaceae bacterium
CGGCCCGCTCGAGCAGGGCCACGGCGAGCGCGTCGCCGAGCGCGAGCGCTGCGGTGGTGCTGGCGGTGGGGGCGAGGTTGAGCGGGCAGGCCTCCTCGGCGACCCCGGCGTCGAGGTGCTCGTCCGCCTCGATGGCCAGCGGCGAGGCCGGGTTGCCGGTGATGGCGATCAGCCGCGCGCCCTGCCGCTTGACCAGCGGGACGATCATCAGCAGCTCTTCACTGCGTCCGGAATTGGAAACCGCAATCACCACGTCGTCAGCGGTGATCATGCCCAGGTCGCCGTGCGCGGCTTCGGCGGCGTGCACGAAATAGGCCGGCGTCCCGGTGCTCGCCAGGGTGGCGGCGAGCTTTCGGCCGACGTGTCCGGTCTTGCCGATGCCGGTGACGATGACCCGGCCGTGGGCGGCGATGATCAGCGCCACCGCGCGACAGAAGCCCTCGTCGAGCCGGTCGGCCAGCGCCGCCACCGCCTGCGACTCGATGCTCAGCACGCGGCGCGCGAGGGCCAGGCAGTCCGGCGGCGAGAAGGCGGTGTCGGGGGGCATTGGGGCGTAAAACAATGGGTTAAACTGGGGAAAAAAGTATAGCAGAAGGCCGCCGACCCACTGGCGGCGACACCCACCCACCGCGCGCTTTGGTACCTCCGTCTGCATGGTCAATACGCTTGAACTGGTGCTCGTCCTGCTTGCCGCCGCGGTGCTGGTGGTGGGGCTGTTTCGCAGCGTCAACCTGCCCCCGGTGCTGGGCTATCTGCTGGTCGGCGCGGCGGTCGGGCCACACGCCCTCGACCTGATGGAAGACTCCGGCAGCGCGCGCCATCTGGCCGAGTTCGGGGTGGTGTTCCTGATGTTCTCGATCGGGCTGGAGTTCTCCCTGCCGCGCCTGTTTGCGATGAAGCACATCGTGTTCGGGCTGGGCGCGGCGCAGGTGTTTGGCTCGATTGCCCTGACCACCTTGATCGTCTGGGCGCTCGGGCTGGGGCTGCTGCCGGGTTTCGCGTTGGGCAGCATTCTGGCGATGTCGTCCACCGCCATCCTCTCCAAGCTGCTCGCCGATCGGCTGGAACTGGAATCCCGGCACGGGCGGGAGACCATCGGGGTGCTGCTGTTTCAGGACATCGCGGTGGTGCCGCTGCTGATCCTGATTCCGGCGCTGTCCCAATCCGGCGACGCGCTGGTGTCGACCTTGCTGCTGGCGGCGGCCAAGGCGGCGGTGATGCTGGCGCTGGTGCTGGTCTATGGCCAGCGCCTGATGCGGGCCTGGTTTACGCTGGTTGCGCGCCGTCGCTCGGGCGAGCTGTTCATGCTCAACGTGCTGCTGATCACCCTCGGGTTGGCGTGGCTGAGCGAACTGGCCGGCCTGTCGCTGGCGCTGGGCGCATTCCTGGCCGGCATGCTGATCTCCGAGACTGAATACCGCTATCAGGTGGAGGAGGACATCAAGCCGTTTCGCGATGTGCTGCTCGGGCTGTTCTTCGTGACCGTCGGGATGTTCCTCGATGTCGGCGAAATCGTCCTCAACCTGCCGGCGGTGCTCGGTATGGTGGGCCTGCTGCTGGCGCTCAAGTTCGTGGTCGCCGCCGGCGCCTCGCGCGCGCTCGGCGCCACCCCGGGCACCGCCATGCGCACCGGCCTGTGGCTGTGCGCGGGGGGCGAATTCGGGTTCGTGCTGATCTCGCAGATCGATGGCCTCGAGCTGATCTCGCCGGTGCTGATGCAGGTCACGGTGGCCGCGCTGGTGTTGTCGATGCTGCTGGCGCCGCTGATCGTGCAGGTCAGCGACAAGCTGGTGATGCGCTTTGTGGCGTCGGAGTGGCTGTTGCGCTCGATGGAGCTGACCCGCGTGGCGGCACAGTCGATGAACACCACCGGCCACATCGTGATCTGCGGGTACGGCCGCAGCGGCCAGCATCTGGCGCGCTTTCTGGGCGAGGAGAGTGTCGACTACGTGGCGCTGGACCTTGACCCCGAACGGGTGCGCGAGGCGCGCAGCGCCGGCGAAACGGTGGTGTATGGCGACGCCGCGCGCCACGAAACCCTGCAGGCCGCCGGGGTGGCGCGGGCCAGCGCGGTGGTGGTGTCGTTCTCCGGTGTGGAGGCGGCCTTGCGGGTGATTCACCACGTGCGCGCGATTCGCCCCGAGTTGCCGGTGATCGCGCGGGCGCTGGACGAGCATGAATTGACCAAGCTCTCCGAGGCGGGCGCGGACGAGGTGGTGACCGAGGCCTTCGAAGGCAGCATCATGCTCGCCTCCCACGCGTTGGCCCTGATCGGGGTGCCGATCAACCGGGTGGTCCGGCGGGTGCGTGCCATCCGCGGCGAACGCTATGCGCTGATGCGCGGCATTTTCCATGGCGCCACCGATGCCCCGGAAGGGCCCGACATGCAGCAGTTGCGCCTGCATTCGGTGACCGTGCCGGCGGGCGCCAAGGCGGTCGGCGCGACGATCGGCGAGTTGAATCTGGCGGCCATCGAGGTGAGTGTTTCGGCGGTGCGCCGGCGCAATATCCGGGGCTTGAGCCCCGGCCCCGAGACCCGGATCGTGGCCGGCGACGTGATGGTGCTGCTCGGCGCGCCGGCCAATCTGGAACTGGCCGAGCAGCGCTTACTGCAGGGGCGTTAGATCTCGAGGCAGACCACGTAGGGGTCGGAGTCGACCAGCGCGGTGGTGGCCACTGCCGCCGTGCCGCGCGCCGGCAGGCCGCCGCCGGCGTAGGCCACGGCGCGCATCGACCCGGTGGCCGAATCGCCGTTGTCCATGGTCTGGTCCAGCTGGCGCACGTAGCGTCCCTGGATGGCGTCGGAGCACAGATAGACGCCCTTCATGCCGGAGATGTAGGCGTTGTGGCCGGTGAAGGCGGTCTCGATGCCCATCGTGCCACCGGATGCGTTCTGGGGCTGGATGCTGCAGGCGCCGCCGGCGGTGAGCGCGTCGGTGCCGGCGAGCATGCCGGCCAGGCGTAGGTGCTGCCAGAACTTGCAGGCTTCGTCGTCCGCGCTGGCGGTGTTCCAGTCGCCCTCCAGCCGGCCGTTGCCGTTGCCGTTCAGGGCCGAGGCATTGACATGCGTGGCAGCACTCTTGTCATCGCCGGGCAGGGCGCGGAACTTGTCCTGATAGGCGTACAGCAGGGTGGGGACGTTGCGGAAGTCCTGCGACAGGGCCTTGACCCGGGCGCTGTTGATCAGCTCCTGACCTTTGAGGACGCCGCCGAGGAGCAGCCCGATAATGACCAGCACCACCGCGATTTCGACGAGGGTAAAGCCGCGCTGGGACTTCTTTGTCTTGATGTGCATGGATGACTCCGCTGTTTTGCTTACCCATACTGCAATTTGCGTGCCTATTACTTTTGGACAGTATTGCGCTGAATCAGGTCGTTTTAAACGCAATGTGACCAAAACCCGACAGCCTGTGTCGGAAAATCGACACTGTGTCATGTTTTCGTCACCTTTCGTGACAATCCGCGTCGCCGCGCGCGGTGCCCCGGTTCTTCTCTACAATGCCAGCCATGGATCGCCGGGTTCTGTCCTCTGCCGCGCTCGCCCGGCTCTATGCCTGGCTCACCGCGGCCCCTCACCGCCTGCTCGGCCTGTGGCTGGCGGTGCTGCACCTCGGCCTGTTGCAAGGGGTCGACAGCGCGGTCGGCAAAACCCTGATGCTCGCCCATCTCGGACTGTTCCTGATGTGGCAGCCGGTGGTGCGCGGCGCCTACCGGCTGGGCTGGCGCGACGTGCTGTTCATCGCCATGGCGGCGCTGCTGTTCGGCATCGCCTTGTCGTGGGCGGGGATGGCGGTGTGGCTGATGGTGCTGGCCAGCGTGGTGGGCGGCGGGGCGTTTGTTGAGCACCAGCGTCGCGCGCGGCTGCCCTACCAGCTGGCGGTGGCCTATCTGGTGAGCAGTCTGTTCATGCTGGTGCTGCCGGAGGTGGTGCCGGTGCGGGTGGCCGAGCAGGACATGTTCCGCTGGCTGGCGCGCACCGTCCTGCCGCTGGCGGTGGGGCTGATCCTCTTTTTCCCGATGGGCGCCGCGCCGCGTCAGAGCTCGCGGGCGATCGACTTCATCTCCGCGATTCTGCTGTTTCTGGTGCTGGCGGTGACCACGCTCGGCGCGCTGGCTTTCATGTGGCTGCAGCAGCTGCCGTATCTGGTGGCGATACTGACCGCGATGTTCTCGATGGCGGCGGTGCTGTTGGTGCTGGCCTGGGCCTGGCACCCGCGGATGGGCGGGCCGCAGCTTGGAGTGCAGTTCGCGCGGCGGATTCTGTCGGCCGGGATGTCTTTCGAGGAGTGGCTGCATCGCGTGGCGGCGCTGTCGGTGACCGGCCAGACGCCGCAGGCTTTTCTGGCCCAGGCCTGCGCGCATTTGGCGGCCGTGCCGGGGGTCCGGGGCGGGCGCTGGTCGATCGACGAAGGCGAGGGGGGGTTCGGCCAGTGCGCGGGGGACGAACGGGTGGTGGTGCAAGGCGGGCTGACGCTGCGGCTCTACCTGTCGCGCGCTGCCAGCCCGGCACTGCTGTGGCATCTGAACCTGATGGCGCGGGTGCTGGCCGAGTTCTGCCGCGAAAAGCGCCATGCGCGGCAGCTTGAAACCCTGTCCTATGTGCGCGCCGTGCATGAGACCGGCGCGCGCCTGACTCACGACGTGAAGAATCTGCTCCAGTCGCTCAACACCCTGTGCTTTACCGCCACCCGCCCGTCGGTGGATGCCGACGCGCTGCGCCAGCTGGTGGACAAACAGCTGCCGGTGATCACTCAGCGCCTTGAACAGACCCTCGGCAAGCTGCGCAGCCCGGAGCCGGTGGCGGTCGAATGGGTGCCCGCGCTGGCCTGGTGGGACGAGTTGAGGGCCCGTCATGCCAGCGCACAGCTGAATTTTGGGTGTGAGACGGTACTCGATGCGGTGGCCCTGCCCGGCGCCCTGTTCAGTGCGGCGGCCGACAATCTGATCCAGAACGCGCTCGACAAACGGCTGATCGCGTCCGCATTACGAGTGACGGTTCGACTCGGGGCGACGGACGCGCAGCCATGGCTGGAGGTGGAGGACGACGGCGCGCCGATGGGCGACCGCATCGCGGCAACGGTGTTTACCGCGCCGGTGGCCTCCGAAAGCGGGCTCGGGATGGGCTTGTACCAGGTCGCACAACATGCCGCTGAGTGCGGTTTTCGGCTGCAACTGCGTGCCAATCAGCGTGGTTGCGTGCGCTTCCGGCTCGATCAGTCGGCTTTGGGCTGAGTCGTGCGGCGTTTGGTCTGCGCCTTGCCGGTCAGGCGATAGACGATCACCTCGCCCTTGCCCTTCAGGCGCAGGCTGGTGCGGGCGTCGAAGCAGTAGCGGTTTTCGAGGTGCATGTGGGTGCGCCGGTCGCACTGGATGGCGTTGGGGTTGCTCTCGCCGGCGAGCCGGCTGGCCATGTTGACGGTGTCGCCCCACAGGTCGTAGATGAACTTTTTCTTGCCCACCACGCCGGCCACCACCGGGCCGGTGCCGATCCCGATGCGCAGGGTCAGCGGCATGCCGGTGACGGTTGTCAGGCTGCTCAGGCTGTCGCGCATCTCCAGCGCCAGATCGGCCATCGTCGCGCAGGGGTCCTTGCAGCGCGCGTCGAGCCCGCCGGCCACCATGTAGGCGTCGCCGATGGTCTTGATCTTTTCGAGGCGGTGCTTCTCGACCAGCTCGTCGAAATGGCAGAACACCGTGTTGAGCATGGTGAACACCTGCTGGGCGCTCATCCCGCTGGCCAACTGGGTGAAATTGACGATGTCGGCAAACATCACCGTCACGCTGTAGAAGTCGTCGGCGACGGTCTGGTTCTCGCTCTTCAGGCGGCGCGCCACCGAGTCCGGGAGGATGTTGAGGAGCAGCCGCTCCGAGCGTCCCTGCTCTTCGGTGAGCAGCGCCATGGCTTCTTCGAGCTTGTTCTGGATGCGCTTTTTTTCCTCGAAGGCAAAACGCAGCATGGCGTAGACGATGCCCGAGATGGCGATGAAATTGAGCGCGAAGAACACCACCGAGGTGCGTAGCGACACCGCGGTGGCGGCGTCCATCGAGCCATCCGCGTCGACCAGCATGTAGTCGAAGAAGCCGGTCAGCGCGGTGAAGAAGATGTAGGCAAAGAACCACGGCAGCGATTCGCGCAGGCCCATCACGAACACCGCCCCGATCGGCGCCATCAGCGCCCACAGGATCACCCCCGAGCCGGAGATGAAGTTGCCCATGCTCCATTGCGCCACGAAGGGAAAGAACAGAAACAGCGCAAACTGGCTGAAGCGGAACCAGGTGAAGTTACCGCTTTGGATGTAGTACGCCAGATTGACGGCGAGCAGGATCTGGAACAGGAAGGGCAGGGTCGAGGACAGCTGCGGCCCGGTCAGCCAGTACAGCA
>JAGRFO010000227.1 GCA_020446005.1 Rhodocyclaceae bacterium
TTGCCCGGCGAGCACACGAACACCAGTTGCACATCGCGCCAGGTGGCCGCGTCGATGCCCGCCAGATCGAGTACGAAATCCTTCGATTCGAGGGTGTTGAGGAACAGTGGCTGCGCCCCGGCGAGCAGCGCCGCGCCCTCGTAGATCTGGTAGAACGGGTTGGGACAGACCACGGTGGCGCCGGGGCGCGTCGGGTCGATCACGCACTGGCCGAACGCGAACAGCGCTTCGCGCGAGCCATTGACCGGCAGCACCTGGGTGGCGGGGTCGATCGCGTCGAGCGCGTAGCGGCGCACCAGCCAGTCGGCGATGGCGCCGCGCAGTTCGGGCGAGCCGGCGGTCAGCGGATAGGTCGCCAGTCCGTCGAGATGGGCCGCCATCGCCTCGGTCACGCAGGCCGGGGTGGCGTGCTGTGGTTCGCCGATCGACAGGCGGATCGGCGCGAGCCCGGCCGGCGGGGTAATGCCGTCGAACAGCACGCGCAGTTTCTCGAAGGGGTAGGGCTGGAGTCGGTCGAGGTAGGGATTCACGTCGGCGCCATACGGTTGAGGTTGAGGCCGGTCCCGGACACGCAGTGTTGCATTCCCGGCGGGCGGTTGGGGTGGGCGAAGATGCTATCATAGCGCGCCTGTCCGCATCGCCCGCCCACCGCCTGCGGCCGTACTTCCAACCCTGGTTTCCGCCGCCTTTCTGCCCGCTCCGACGTGAGACTGTCCCGCCTCAAACTCGCCGGTTTCAAAACCTTCGTCGATCCGACTACCGTGCTCGCTCCGGGTCAGCTCGTCGGCGTGGTCGGCCCCAACGGTTGTGGCAAGTCGAACATCATCGACGCGGTGCGCTGGGTACTGGGTGAGACGCGGGCCTCGGCGCTGCGTGGCGCCTCGATGCAGGACGTCATCTTCAACGGTTCCGCCACCCGCAAGCCGGTCTCGCGCGCCAGTGTGGAACTGGTCTTCGACAACGCCGACGGCAAGGCCGCCGGGCAGTGGTCGCACTACGCCGAAATCTCGGTCAAGCGGGTGCTCGACCGCAGCGGCGATTCGTCCTACTACATCAACAACGTGCTGGTGCGGCGCAAGGATGTGGTGGACCTCTTCCTCGGCACCGGCCTCGGTCCGCGCGCCTACGCGATCATCGAGCAGGGCATGATCTCGCGCATCATCGAGGCGCGGCCGGAGGAAATCCGCGGCTTCCTCGAAGAGGCCGCCGGGGTCACCAAATACCGCGAGCGGCGACGCGAGACCGAAGGGCGTCTGGCCGATGCGCGCGACAACCTGCTGCGTCTCGACGACATCACGGTAGAGATGGGCGAGCGCATCGCGCGCCTCGAAGCGCAGGCGCAAGTGGCCGAACGCTATCGCACACTCAGCGCCGAGCATGTCCTCAAACAGCAGTTGCTGTGGCTGCTCAAGCGCGACGAAGCGGCCGCCGAAGCCGGGCGCAGCGCGCTCGCGCTCAACCAGGCCAGCGCGCAGATGGAGGCCGACAGCGCCCGCCTCGCCAGCCTCGCGACAGCCATCGACGCCGCGCGGGAGGATCACCTCAAGGCCTCCGACGCCGTTCATGTGGCGCAAAACGAGCTGTACGCCGCCACCGCCGAAGTCAGCCGGCTCGAATCCGAAGCGCGGCATCTGAACGACAACCGCGAGCGGCTCGCGACGCGCATCGAACAACTCGGCGGCGAGCTGACCCACTGGCAGGCCCGCCACGACGGTTTGGGCGAAGAACAGGCGCGCTGGACATCCCTGCGCGAAGCCGCCGACCTGCGTCATGGTCAGGCCGAGGCGCGCCGCGCCGCAGCGGCCGACACCTTGCCCGACACCGAAGCCCAGTTTCGCAGCGCCGAGGCGACGGCGGCGGCCGCGCGACGCGAGCTGGCGCAGACCGAGCAGCAGCTGCGGGTCGAAGATGCGCGCTGCTCTAGCGCCCGCCGTGCCCTCGATGCCATTGCCCAGCGCCGCGCCCGGCTGCAGCGCGAAGGCGCGGGGATCGCGTCGCCCCAGACCGAGGCGATCGGCGAGCAGGAGGCGCTTTGCGCGGCGGCCGAATCGGCGCTTTTGTCCCTGGAAAAGGAAAGCGCCGCCTTGCAGGCGGATGTGCCCGCTCTGCAGGCGGCGTTCAAGACCGCCACCGCCGAAGAGCGCGACGCCCAGCGTCAGCTCACCGAAACCCGCGCCCGGCGCGACGCGCTGGCGCAGGTTCAAAAACGCGCGGAACAGCAAGGCGAACTCGGGGCGTGGCTCAAGCAGCGTGGATTGGATACGGCGCCGGTGCTGTGGACCTTGCTGCGCGTCGAGGCGGGTTGGGAGATGGCGGTGGAGGCGGTGCTGCGCGAACGGCTCGCCGCCCTGCCCGAGGGCGAGGGGGTCGATGTGGCGTCGCTGCTGGCAGCTCCGCCGCCGGCCACCCTGGCGCTGTGGCGCGCGGTTGACGCCGAGCCGGATGGGACGGCGGCGCCCGAAGGCGCGTTGCCGCTGTCACGTTTTGTGCATGCCGAGCCCCAGTTGACGGCGAGTCTGGCGCGCTGGCTGGCCGGGGTGTACGCGGTCGACGATCTGTCGGTCTGGCTCGATCGGCGCGATCGCCTCCCGCCGGGGGTGCGCCTGGTCAACCCGGCCGGCCAGTGCCTGACGCGCGAGACCTTCATCCATTACTCGGGCGATGCGCGCACGCACGGCGTGATCGAGCGCGCGCGCGAGATCGCCGCGCTGGACGGCTTGATCGAGACCCTCGCCGACGCCCAGACCGGTGCGCATGCGCGGGTGGCTGTGAGCGATGAAAAGTTGTCTGCCGCGCAAAACCGGCTGAGCGCGCTGCGTCGCGATCTGCAGACCCATCAAATCGAGTTGCACGCCCGCCAGGTGGCGCTGCTCAAGCTGACCCAGGCGCGCGATCGGGCGGTCGAGCAGCAGGCGCGGGTTGCCGGCGATCTGGCCGACATCGCCAGCGCCGAGGGGGTGGAGCGGGAGCACCTCGACACCGCCACCGCCGAGCTGGCGCGCTGCGAGGCGCTGGTGGCGGCGCTGCGAACGCGTGCTGAGCACGCCACCGCGGTGCGGACCGAGCGCGAGGCAGCGTTGCGCCAGTCGCAGGCGCAGTTGCAGGCGCTGGCGCGCGAGGTGCAGGAGGCGGATTTTTCTCGGCGTGAATGTGCGGGCAAGCTCGAAGACATCGAACGCAATGGCGCGCTCGCCGCCGAGCAGTTGGCGCGCATCGCCGGGGAGCGTGACGCGCGGCGGGCCGAGCGCGAGGCGGTCGACCCGGCCGTC
>JAGRFO010000025.1 GCA_020446005.1 Rhodocyclaceae bacterium
CCACGTCGCCCGGCGCCACGGTGGAATGCCACACCATCTTGTTGGAGGTCGAGGTGCCGTTGGTGACGAAGTACAGGTGGTCGCAATGGAAAATGCGCGCCGCGTTGCGCTCCGAGGCTGCCACCGGGCCGGTGTGGTCGAGCAACTGGCCGAGTTCCTCGACCGCGTTGCACACGTCGGCGCGCAGCATGTTCTCGCCGAAGAACTGGTGGAACATCTGCCCCACCGGACTCTTCAGAAAAGCCACTCCGCCGGAGTGCCCCGGACAGTGCCATGAATACGACCCGTCGGCCGCGTAGTGGGTCAGCGCGCGGAAGAACGGCGGTGCCAGCGAGTCCAGATAGCTGCGCGCCTCGCGCACCACGTAGCGCGCGATGAACTCCGGCGTGTCCTCGAACATGTGGATGAAGCCGTGCATCTCGCGCAGCACATCGTTCGGGATGTGGCGCGAGGTGCGCGTCTCGCCGTACAGGAAAATCGGGATGTCGGCGTTGCGGTGGCGGATCTCGCTCACGAAGGCGCGCAGATTGTGGATCACGTCCGCCGCCGCCTCGACCGAGTCGAACTCCTCGTCGTCGATCGACACGATGAAGGCCGACGCCCGGCTCTGCTGCTGGGCAAACGAGGCCAGGTCGCCATAGCTGGTCACCCCGAGCACCTCGATGCTCTCGCCCTCGATGGCCTTGGCCAGCGCGCGGATGCCGAAACCGCTGGTGTTCTCCGAGCGAAAATCTTCGTCGATGATGATGATCGGAAACTGGAAACGCATCCTCGCCCCCTTAAATAAAGAAAGCCCGCGGGGCAGCGCACCCCCGGGCAGTATTGTGCCGTACGCCGATGACAGCGCGTCGCGCCGGATCAGATTTTCGGCAGCGTCACGCCCTTCTGGCCCTGATACTTGCCGCCCCGATCCGCGTAGGAGGTGGCGCACACCTCGTCGGACTCGAAAAACAGCATCTGCGCAACGCCCTCGTTGGCATAGATTTTCGCCGGCAGCGGGGTGGTGTTGGAAAACTCCAGCGTCACGTGCCCCTCCCACTCCGGCTCCAGCGGGGTCACGTTGACGATGATCCCGCAGCGCGCATAGGTGCTCTTGCCCAAACACACGGTCAGCACGCTGCGCGGAATGCGGAAGTACTCGACGGTGCGCGCCAGCGCGAAGGAATTGGGCGGGATGATGCACACATCGCCGACGAAATCGACGAAGTTGCCCGAATCGAACGCCTTCGGATCGACGATGGTCGAGTTGATGTTGGTGAAGATCTTGAACTCGTTGGCGCAGCGCACGTCGTAGCCGTAGCTCGAGGTGCCGTAGGAGACGATCTTGCCGCCCTCGTTCTCGCGCACCAGCTCTGGCGCGAAGGGCTCAAGCATGCCGTGCTCCATCGCCATGCGGCGAATCCACTTGTCCGACTTGATCGCCATCCTCACACTCCGATCGGGCCCGGCTCGCCGGCGCCTGCGCTAAGAAATCGGGCCATTCTAGCGGTGAACCCACGCAATTGAAATGCGCCCCGCCGCCCGCCGGGCCTCACCCCGTCACGTGTTCTGCACCACGATGTTCGGGAACTTGTGGGTCATGTCCTTGGCGCGCGCTGCCACGCCAATCGCCACCTTGCGCGCGATCTCCTTGTACAGCGCCGCCACCCGACCGTCGGGATCGGCCACCACGGTCGGCCGGCCGGCGTCGACCTCTTCGCGGATCTGCAGGTCGAGCGGCAGCGCGCCGAGAAAGGCGATGCCGTAGTCGTCGCACATCTTCTGCCCGCCACCGGTCCCGAAAATATGCGACTCGTGACCACAGTTGCTACAGATGTGCAGACTCATGTTCTCGACCACGCCCAGAATCGGCACCCCGACTTTCTCGAACATCTTCACCCCCTTGCGCGCGTCAAGCAGGGCGATGTCCTGCGGGGTGGTCACCACCACCGCGCCGGTCACCGGCACGCTTTGCGACAAGGTGAGCTGGATGTCGCCGGTGCCCGGCGGCATGTCGATGACCAGGTAATCGAGATCCTCCCAGTTGGTTTCGGTCAGCAACTGCTTGAGCGCCTGGGTGGCCATCGGCCCGCGCCACACCATCGGCGTTTCCACATCGACCAGGAACCCGATCGACATCGCCTGAATGCCCCACGCCTCGATCGGGCTGAGCGACTTGCCGTCCGGCGACTCCGGCTGGCGACCCTGCAGCCCCAGCATCTGCGGCTGCGAGGGGCCGTAGATATCAGCGTCGAGCAGCCCCACCCGCGCCCCCTCGGCAGCCAGCGCCAGCGCCAGATTGACCGCGGTGGTGCTCTTGCCGACGCCGCCCTTGCCGGAGGCCACGGCGACGATGTTCTTCACCCCCGCCAGCAGCTTCACCCCATGCTGCACCGCATGCGCGACAATGTGCGATCGCACCGTTACCGCCACAGACTCGACCCCCGCCACCGCCGACAACGCCTCGCGCACCAGATCGCCGATCAGCGCCTCCTGCGAACGCGCCGGATAGCCCAGCTCGACCGTCAGCGCCACCTTGCCGCCGTCGATCGCGATGTCGCGCACACAGCGCGAAGCGACCAGATCCTTGCCCGTGTTCGGATCAATCACGCGCGCCAGCGCTGCCTTTACCTGCTCCTGCCCGAGTTCCATGCTGACTCCATACGCCCCTGCGACCGGCGGTCGCGAACCGCCCCATCATACCCAAGCCGGCCGGTTTCGACTCCCCTGCGCGCAGCAGGGTTTTGCCCGCCAGCCGCTGGGTTAAGATCGCCGCATGCTCACGTTCCGCCGATCGCTGATACTGGCTGCCATCCTCGCGCTGACCGCCTGCGCCACCCCGCCGCAAGCACCGGTCGCCGCGCCGCCCCAAAGCCCCGCGCCCGCGCCGGGCATCGACTGGTCGGCCCGCGCCAACGCCTTCCGCCAGCACATGGCCGACAGCGGCGTGCAGGTCGAGGTATTGCCCGAAGGGGGCGGACTGCGCCTCACCATCCCCGCGGCCAGCGCCTTCGACAGCGGCAAATCGCAGCCCGCCCCCGCGCTGACGCAGCCCTTGCGCCGCGTCGCCGACGCGCTCGCCGCCCACCCCGCGCTGCGCGCCCACATCGTCGGCCACACCGACAGCGTCGGCCGCGAGGGCTACAACATGCTGCTCTCGCGCCAGCGCGCCCGCGCGGTGCGCAATCACCTGATCGCGCTCGGCGGCATCGAGCCCGCGCGCCTGTCCGCCGAAGGCAAGGGCGAGCGCGAACCGCGGGTCGACAACGACAGCGAGGACAACCGGCGCCTCAACCGGCGCATCGAAATCCGCGTCACCCTACCGCGATAGCGCCGCCGCGCCCCCGCCCGGCGCAACGCCTTGCTAAACTTGCGTCTTTGGTCGCCACCGCTGGAATTTCATGCCCCGCAACATCCTCGTCACCAACGCCCTGCCCTACGCCAACGGCGACATCCACCTCGGCCATCTGGTCGGCTACATTCAGGCCGACATCTGGGTGCGCTACCAGCGCATGCAGGGGCACACCGTGCACTACGTGTGCGCCGACGACACCCACGGCACGCCGGTGATGCTGCGCGCCGAGAAGGAAGGCGTCACCCCCGAGCAACTGATCAACCGTGTGCATGGCGAGCACCTGCGCGATTTCACCGACTTTTCGGTGGACTTCGACAACTACCACTCCACGCATAGCGACGAGAACCGCCAGTTCGCCGAAGACATCTACCGCAAACTGCAGGCTGCCGGCCTGATCGAGACCCGCGCCATCGAGCAGTTCTACGATCCGGTCAAGGCCATGTTCCTGCCCGACCGCTTCATCAAGGGCGAGTGCCCCAAATGCGGCGCGCTCGACCAGTACGGCGACAACTGCGAGGTGTGCGGCGCGGCCTACGCGCCGACCGACCTCAAGAACCCGGTCTCGGCCGTCTCCGGCGCCAAGCCCGAGATGCGCAGCTCCGAGCACTACTTCTTCAAGCTCTCCGACCCGCGCGCGGTCGACTTCCTGCGCGACTGGACCCAGGGCGCGGCGGCCGACGGCACGCGCCGCCTGCAGGCCGAAGCCAGTAACAAGATGAAGGAATGGCTCGGCGAGCCGGGCGAGAACAAGCTCTCCGACTGGGACATCTCGCGCGACGCGCCCTACTTCGGCTTCGAAATCCCCGGCGCGCCGGGCAAGTATTTCTACGTGTGGCTGGACGCGCCGATCGGCTACTTCGCCAGCTTCAAAAACCTGGCCGGCAAGGTCGGAAGGATCGACGTCGACCGCTTCATCGACGGCACGAAGTCAGGCGACACCGAGCTGGTGCACTTCATCGGCAAGGACATCCTCTACTTCCACGCCCTGTTCTGGCCGGCGATGCTGCACTTCGCCGGTTACCGCACGCCGACCCAACTGGCGGTCAACGGCTTCCTGACCGTCGATGGCGCGAAGATGAGCAAGAGCCGCGGCACCTTCATCACCGCGCGCTCCTACACCGAGCAGAAGCTCAATCCCGAGTGGCTGCGCTATTACTTCGCGGCCAAATCGAACGGCACCATGGAAGACGTGGACCTGTCGCTCGACGACATGATCGCCAAGGTCAATGCCGATCTGGTCGGCAAGTTCATCAACATCGCCAGCCGCTGCGCGGGCTTCATCACCAAACGCTTCGAGGGCAAGCTGGCCGCGCCCGAGCTCGACGCGCTGGCCGCCTATCGCGCCAGCCTCGATGCCGGCGAGGTCGCCCGCGCCTACGAGGCCCGCGACTACAGCCGCGCGCTGCGCGAGATCATGCGTCTGGCCGACCACGCCAATCAGTATGTGAACGACAACAAGCCCTGGGAGCTGGCCAAACAGCCAGGGCAGGAGGCGCGCATGCACACCGTGTGCTCCACCGCGCTCAACCAGTTCCGCGTGCTGGCCGGCCTGCTCAAGCCGATCTTGCCGAGCGTGGCCGCGCAGGTCGAAGCCTTCCTCAACATCGCCCCGCTGCAGTGGGCGCAACTGGCTGACACCCTGCCCGCCGGCCACGCGATCGACAAATACCAGCACATGCTGACCCGCATCGAGCGCACGCAGATCGACGCGCTGATCGAGGCCAACAAGAGCTCGCTCGCGCCCCAGCCCGAGCAGAGCAGCCGCCAGCGCCACGCCGAAGCCCAGCAGAAAGACGCCGAGGCCGCCACCACCGCCGACGCGCACATCGGCATCGACGACTTCACCAAGGTCGAGCTGCGCATCGCGAAAATCGTCTCCGCCGAACACGTGGAGGGCGCCGACAAGCTCCTGCGCCTGCAGCTCGACATCGGCGAGGCCAAGCCGCGTCAGGTGTTCGCCGGCATCAAGTCGGCCTACGATCCGGCCACGCTGGTCGGCCGGCTCACGGTGATGGTCGCCAACCTCGCCCCGCGCAAGATGAAGTTCGGCCTGAGCGAGGGCATGGTGCTGGCCGCCGCCGACGAGGGCGGCAAAACGCCCGTCCTGTTCATCCTCTCCCCCGACGCCGGCGCCACGCCCGGCATGCGAGTGAAGTGAAAGACATGACTGCATCCGAGACCAAAAAAGCGCCCGGCGGCACCGCCCAGTGGGTGGCCGTCCACCTCGTCGGCTCGATCATTTTCGTGCTCGGCGCGCTCTACGTATTTGTCGACATGCGCCTCATCGACGCGCTGCCCACCTCCAGCTTTCAGGCATGGACGATGATGGCGGTCGGGCTGGTGCTCGACTTCTGGGGGGTGATCGAAATGCGCCGCATCCAGCTCGCGCGCAAGGCCGCCAAGGAGTAATCCACCCATGGTCGCCGCCCGCCAGTTGTGCATCTCCGGCATCGTGCAGGGCGTGTGGTATCGCGCCTCGATGGCGGAGGCCGCCAACCGGCTCGGCGTGCGCGGCTGGGCGCGCAACCGCACGGATGGCACGGTCGAGGCGCTGGCGATCGGCAGCGCGACGCAACTCGACGCCCTGATCGAATGGGCGCAACGCGGCCCGCCCAAGGCGCGCGTCACCGACGTACGGGTGCGCAGCGTCGAACTGCCCGATCCGCTGCCCGCCGATTTCTCCGTCGCCCCCGACGCCTGATCCCCCTGCGGCAGAGGTCTCCATGCGCTTCCACCCCAAGCTGCTCGACACCCTGCCCGGCTACGACCGCGCGCAGTTCGCGCAGGACGCCGGCAGCGGCATCACCGTCGGGGTGCTCGCCCTGCCGCTGGCGATGGCCTTTGCGATCGCCTCGGGCATGTCGCCCACCGCCGGCATCTGGACGGCCATCGTCGCCGGCTTCCTGATCTCGCTGCTGGGCGGCTCACGGGTGCAGATCGGCGGCCCCACCGGCGCCTTCATCCCCATCGTCTATGCCATCGTGGCGGATTACGGCGTCGCCAACCTGCTGATCGCGACCCTGCTCGCCGGGCTGATCCTGCTGGCGATGGGCGCGTTCCGCCTCGGCAGCATGATCCGCTTCATCCCGATCTCGGTGGTCATCGGCTTCACCAATGGCATCGCGGTGGTGATCTTCCTCTCGCAAATCAAGGACTTCCTCGGTCTGCGCATCGACGAAATGCCCGGCGAGTTCTTCGGCAAGCTCGCCGCACTGGCCAGCCACCTCGACACCATCCACCTCCCCACCCTGGCGCTAGCCGCCGCCTCGCTGGCCGTGCTGGCCGCCTGGAACAAGCTCGCGCCCCGCCATCGACTGCTGCGCCGGATCCCCGGCCCACTGATGGTGCTGGTGCTCGCCACCGCGGCCAATGCGCTGTTCGCGCTGCCGGTCGACACCATCGGCACGCGCTTCGGCGGCATTCCGCAAACCCTGCCGGGCTTCGCGCTACCGGAAGTCGACCTGAGCACCCTGGGCAAGCTGATCTCGCCCGCGCTGACCATCGCCATGCTCGGCGCGATCGAGTCGCTGCTCTCGGCGCGGGTGGCCGACACCCGCATCGACGACCGCCACGACCCCAATCAAGAACTGCTGGCGCAAGGCATCGCCAACATCGTCGCGCCGCTGTTCGGCGGTTTCGCCGCCACCGGCGCGATCGCCCGCACCGCCACCAACATCCGCAGCGGCGGGCGCACTCCGGTGGCGGGGATGATCCATGCCACGACCTTGCTGGCGGTGGTGCTGGCGCTGGCGCCGCTGGCGCAGCACATTCCGCTGGCCGCCCTCTCCGCCATCGTGGTGATGGTCTCCTTCCACATGGGCGAGTGGCACGCCTTCCGCGACATCGGCCGCTATTCGCTGCAGTACCGGACGATTCTGCTGGGCACCTTCTTCGTCACCGTGGTGTTCGACCTGACCCTCGCGGTCGAGCTCGGGCTGGTGCTCGCCAGCCTGTTCTTCATCCACCGCGTCTCCGACCTGACCCGCATCGTGCCCGCGCCGATCGCACCCGACGCGGGCCTTCGCCAGCCGGAGCGGGTACGGGTGTTTCACCTCTTCGGCAGCCTGTTCTTCGGTGCCGCCAACAAGCTCGACATCCTGCTCGACGCGGGCGAGGGGCAACCGGCGGCGGTGGTGCTGCACATGGGCAAGGTCATCAACATCGACACCACCGGGCTGGAGATCCTGCAGAACGTGCGCCGGGTGCTGGCCGGCCAGCAGGTCGCGCTGATTCTGTGCGAGCTCAACCCCCAGCCGGCCTCGCTGATCGCGCGTTCAGGCTTCGCGGAGCAACTCGGGGCGGACAATATCGTCGTCTCGCTGGATGCGGCGCTGGCGCGCGCGGACGACTGCGCCGACGGGTTCAGGGATTCGCCACCACCGTCCGACGACGCCAGTTCAGCACCATGACCGTCAGCGCCGGCAGGAAGGTCAAGGCCACCACCGCGGTGCCCAGCACCCCGAACAGCACGATCGCCCCGACCCCGCGATAGAGTTCGGTGCCCGCGCCGGGGATGAAGACCAGCGGCGCCAGGCCAAAGACCGTGGTCAGCGTGGACATCGCGATCGGCCGCAGCCGGGTGGCCACCGCGTCGCGCACCGCCTCGAGCGGCGCCATGCCCGCCTCGCGCACATTGGTCATCGCCTGATGGACGATCAGGATCGGGTTGTTGACCACCGTCCCCATCAGGATCAGAAAGCCGAGCATGGCGATCATGTCGAAAGGCTGGCTCAGGGGCGGCAGGCCGAGCAGCGGCAGCAGCGCCCCCACCGCATTCATCAGCCATAGCCCCAACACCCCGCCGGCGACCCCCAGCGGGATGGTCGTCATGATCAGCAGCGGGTAGCCCCAGTGGGTGAAGATGGCGACCAGCAGCAGGTAGATGATCACCACCGCCACCCCATAGTTGCCCGACAGCGCGGCGCGCGTGGCGTCGAGCTGATCGCCCGCGCCGGACAGCCCGACCGTCACATTGACCGGCAGCTGACCGGTCTCGCGCATGTGCCCCACCACCGACTCGCGCACCATCCGCACCCCGTCTTCGAGCGCCACCGATTCGGGCGGAATGATGTTCAGCGTGACCATCCGCCGGCCATCGACGCGCCGGATGGTGCTGGTGTCCACCCGCTCGACGATGCGGGTCAGCGTGGCCAGCGGCGCCACCGCCCCGGTGGGGGTGTGGATTGGCAGTTGGCCAAGGCTCTCGAGGGGGGTGGACTGACCGGCCTGGCCGTAGAGGTAGATGTCGATCTTCTGGTCGTCGAGCAGGAATTCGTCGACGAACACCCCGTCGGTGAGCGCCGCCACGGTAAACCCGATGTCGCCGGCGGTCAGGCCAAGCTCGACCGCGCGCCGCCAGTCGGGGCGCAGTTCGACCAGCGGTTGGGTCAGTGACAGGGTGGACGGCTGGGCGTTGATGCGCGGCGACTCGAACACCGCCTCGGCCCGGCGGTAGGCCGCGAGAGCCACGCCGTAGATGGTGGCCAGGTCGGGGCCGGCGATATCCAGATTGATGCTGCGGGTGCCGCCGTCGTTGCTGGTGATGATCGAGCCGCGCGAGACGAAGGCGCGCATCCCCGGATACTGGCCGAAATGCGCGGACAGCGCCGTCATCAGCGGTCGGATGTGGGCCGGGTCCTGAGGCTCGACCACCACGAACAGTCCGCTGGCCTGCACCCGCATGTTGAAGTAGCGGATCGCCGGCACCGCCGACTGGCCGGCATCGAAACGCGCCGGGGTGTCCTGGCGAAAGGGCAGGAAGTGCGCCTCGACCTGCGCGGCAATCCGCTCCATGGCCGCCAGGTTGTAGCCCGGCGGCGCGTTCATGCGGGCGAAGGCCTTGGGCTCCTCGCCTTCGGGCAGATACTCGGCGGGCGGGGTCAGCCACACCAGGATCGCCAGGCTCACCCCCGCGGTGGCCACGATCGCCACGAGGCGGCGGGGGCGGCTCGCCAGCAGGCGGTCGACCCCGGCCAGCACCACGGCGGTCAGACCGCGCGGCGCATGCTGCTGCTCGAGGGCCCCGAAGGACAGGCGCGCGCAGGCGGTGGGCAACACCGTGATCGCCACCAGCATCGAGGCCATGATCGAGGCCGACACGCCGATCGCGATATCCGAATACAGCTGCCCGGCCTCCTGCGCGATGAACAGGATCGGCACGAACACCAGCACCGTGGTGAGGGTCGAGGCCAGCACCGCCGGCCACACCTGGCGCACCCCCTCGACCGCCGAGCGGAAGCGGTCCATCCCGCGCTGGCGCGCCAGCTCGATGCTCTCGAGCACCACGATGCTGTTGTCCAGCGTCATCCCGATGGCGAAGGCCACACCGGCCAGCGAGATGACGTTGACGGTGCGTCCCGCCAGCAGCAGCCCGAGAAAGGCCGCGATGGTGCACACCGGGATGCCCATCACCCCCACCAGCGTCGCCTTGACCGAGCGCAGGAAGAGGTACATCACCACGCTCGCCAGCACCGCGCCGATCAGCAGGTTCTGCCACACGTTGGCCAGCGAGGCCTCGACATAGCCCACATCGTCGGCGATCAGGTGAAGCTTCATCCCGGCCGGCTCGAGCACCTCGCGATTGACGGCCTCGATCTCGGCCACCATCGCGCGCTTGATGTCGATCACGTTGGCGCCGGCCTCGCGCCGCACGGACAAGCCGATGACCGAGGTGCCATCCATCAGCATCCGGCTGCTGATCTCGAAATGCCCCTGGCGGATCTCGGCCAGCTCGCCCAAACGGATGAGGGTGTCGCCACGGCGCGCGATGATCAGCGCGCGCAGGTCATCGAGGGTCTCGAAGCGCCCGATCGTGCGCAGCAGGTAGCGGCGCTTGCCCGACTCGATCTCGCCGCCCGAGGCGTCGCGGTTGCGGGCGGTGACGGCGGCGCGCACGTCGAGCACCGACAGCCCGTGCTCGGCCAGCCGGGCGGTGTCGACGAGGATCTGGACCTGCCGTTCGGCGCCGCCATACACGCTGATCTGCGACACCCCGATGATGCGCTCGAGGCGCGACTGGACGTTGTCCTCGATGAAGTCCTGCATCATCACCATGTTCAGCCGGCGCGGGTTGCCCGGCAGCGGGGTGATGCGGAAGAACATGAAGGAGTTGGCCGAGAACGAGGTGGCGAACACCCGCGGCTGGTTCACGTTGTTGGGGTAGGACGGCACCTGGCTGAGCGCATTGGTGATGCGGATCAGGGTCTCGGTCATGTCGACCCCGTAGGGAAATTCGAGCTGGACCTCGGCGCTGCCGAAGGATGCTGTGGACACCAGCCGTTGCAGGCTCGGTACGGTGCGCAGGTGTTCCTCCTGGCTGACCAGGATCTCCTGCTCAACGTCCTGCGGGGTCGCGCCGGGCCAGGACGTGCGCACCGTCACCGTGCGCACATCGAGGTCGGGGATCATCTGCACCGGAATGCGCAGCGCCGCGACAATGCCGATCACCGTCACGATCAGCACCGTGACCGTCATCAGCGTGCCGCGCTCGACGATACGCTCGAACATCAGCGCGCCCCGGCGACCGTCACCGCCTGTCCCTGACGCAGCGATTCGTTGCCTTCGACCACCACCCGCTCACCGGCCGCGAGCCCCTCGGTGATCTCGACCAGCCCGTCGAAGCCCAGCCCCGGCTGCACCACCCGCTCGACCACCCGGGTCTGCGCGTCGACATCCTCGAGCGCCCACACCGTCACCCGCCCGTCAGCGTGGCGCAGCAGCGCATCGCGCGCCACCACCACCCGCTCGCGCCCGGCGTCCAGGCGCAGCACCGCGCTGGCCGACATCCCCGGCGTCATCGGCAGGTCGTCACGGGTCACCCCAACCCGCAGCAGGAAACTGCGCGCACTCGCGTCGCTCACCGGCACGATGCGCTCGATGCGCGCCTCGACCGCCTCGCCGGGCAAGGCATCGAGCCGCAGGCTCACCGGAATGGCCGGATTCAAGCGCGGGAAATAGGCCTGCGGCACCTGCAGATCGACCCACAGTCCGCGCTCGGCCACCAGTGTCAGCGCCGCGTCACCGGGCGTAATCCATTCCCCGATTTCGGTCAGCTTGGCGCTGATCACGCCGTCGAAGGGCGCCCGCAGCTGGTGCCGCGCCAGACGCGCCCGCGCCCCGCGCAGTTCGGCCTCGCGCTGGCGCAGCAATGCGGCATCGGCGCGCACCTCGGACTGCAGCGCCTCATACGCGGATGCGGAAAGCGTGCGCGCACGGGCCAGCCGCCCCCCATCGGCCTCGCGCCGGCGCGCATCGGCCAGCGCC
>JAGRFO010000228.1 GCA_020446005.1 Rhodocyclaceae bacterium
CGGAGTGGTACTGCGCCATACATCGAGTATTGCGACAGCGGGTAACTATCGAGGTAGACCACCTCGGCGCCCGCCAGCACCATTCCATAATGATGGGATTTGTGACAATCGCGGTCCACGAGCACGATATCGCCCGGCCGCACGATGGCTTGCACGACGATCTTGTTGCACGTTGACGTGCCGTTGGTGGCAAAGAACGTCTGGCGTGATCCGAAGGCACGCGCTGCAAGCTGCTGCGCCTTCTTGATGGGTCCCTGCGGTTCGAGCAGGGAATCAAGGCCGCCAGATGTAGCCGATGTCTCCGCAAGGAAGATATTCATGCCATAGAAGTCCGCCATGTCGCGGATCCAGTTGGAGCGCGAAACCGACTTGCCGCGGCTGATCGGCATGGCGTGAAACACGCCGGTGGGTTTGCGCGCGTACTGGGTGAGGGCGTTGAAGAAGGGTGCCTCATAGCGGTCGGAGACGCCGCGCAGAATGTTCAGGTGCAGTTCGAGATGGTCTTCCTGGTTGTAGAACACGCGCCGGCAGTTGCCGAGATTGGCACCGGCGATCTCCTCGACCGACTGGTCGGTGAACAGGAATACGTCGAGCTCGGGCCGCACCTTGGCGATCAGGCGGCACAGCTCGGGGCCGTACTCCTTGGGCTCGACATCCTGCAGGGCGTTTTCTTCGAGACGCGACAGGTAGCGATGCAAAATTTCCAGCGATTGATCGGATTCGAGATTGAGCCCGTTTCGCACCACGACTGTTTGGACATTGTGGTTGAACATCACCGCGATCAGCGCGTCGGTCAGGCTGGGGACGAACACCGGTTCGTACACAAAGGGGTCTTCCGGTCGGCGCATGTTGGCCATGGTGCGGCGCAGATTGGCCTCTTGCATTGGCGTGAAGTTGTCGACGAACAGCACTTCAAAATAGAGCACTTCCTTGTTGCGCTTTTCGTTTGATTCTTCGTCGCGTTCGAGCAGATCGTCGATGTCCTGATGATGCGGATTGCGCCGATAGCTATTGCTCAGCAAGGCGGCGCAGATCGTGCGAACGGTATTGGCCAGCATCTCGGTGCGGCCTTCGTTGAGAAAATCGGCCAGGCGATCAAAGGTCGTATGGCCGGGGAACGCCCAGTACAGTTCGATCGGTCGCAGGACCTCGATGAGTTCGCGAATCTTTTTCTCGGCCTCTTGCGTTTTGCGTTCGCTCAGGTTCTGGGTCAGCTGCACGCACGCAATCTGGAGCGCGGTCCAGCGGTCGGTCCGCAACTGCAGCGCACTGTAGTATTCGACCAGCGATTTTTTGCTCTTGCTGCCTGCTTTCATGGTGTCTCTCCTCACCAAAACTCGTGCATTGTGGCGGTGTCAGCGCCGCATCAATAAATGGGCGGCGGGTCGCCGAATTCGATCAGGCATTCGCCCGGTGCAAAATAGTCAAACGACTGCGACCACGTGCGACCCGGCCAGAAAAAATCGGCGCGACCTTCGGTCGGCCAATAGGCGGCGGAATAGAGGGTGCCGAAACCGCGCGTAAAAGCGGTGGAATAGATCGGTGGGCGCAGAAAGGCGCCGATCAGCGTCTCGCCGCTCAGTTCGGCGTCGTGAAACATGAGCAACAAACGGCGATGGCGCTCCACCGTTGACGTTGCGCTGGCGTGCTGCTGCCATTCGATCTTGTGCTGGTGATTGGTGGCAACCGCGGTGCGGCGGATATCGCCGGGTTTGCCGGGGGCGACATACACCGTGGCAAAGTCGCCATGACGGTCGACCACCGTTACGTTGTAGCTCATGTGCACCGGAATGCGTGCCAGTGTCGCGGCGGCCTCGGCGCTGCGGGTGCAGGTCTCCAGCACATAGCGCAACACCAGCGGGACGCCGAAGCCCTCGCCAACGTCGCGCCGCCCGCCAAAGGACAGCGAAACGGCGAGCCCATCCTCGTTCATGCCATCGAGCAGGCCCCACAGGCAGTCGCTGACGCCCATTACCTGACGCCCGTTCCATGCGGTCTTGAGAATGATGCCTTCGCACAGTTGCGCGGGGTAATCGTAGTTGCGCACCAGCACCGGCCGCTCGCCCGGCCACACCGCCTGCGAGCACGCCGACACATACGGCGGCGGGCAGAACAGGGACAGGAATCGCGCTTCCAGATCGCCACCGCCGGCAATGTCGACCAGTGCTTCGTAGGTGGGCAGCAGTTCCGGCATGTGCTCGCGCAAGGCCCGCACGCAGGGCAGGTAGTACGGCCGCGCCGCATCGCCGCTTTGCAGGTACCAGCGGCGATACGACGGCCAGAAGGTGTCGAACAGGGAGCGCCACACCGCCCCCGGCCGTGCTTCCTCGACCGCGCGAAAAAGCAGCGACTGGTTCTGGATGAGCGACACGGGCCGCGCGCTCCACTACAGAATCTTGAACGCCCCGGCCGTCGGCGCGGGTTCTGCCAGCTCCTGCACCGCGCCGATGGGGCGGCCCTTGTAGAACTTCTGAATGCCATTGATCCAGTGTTCCGCGCGGGTGTTGAGCGAGAACTCGTTGGTCATCGAGCGGCCACGGGTGATCAGGATGCCCAGGTCGGCGCCCTCGTAGCGATAGTCGCCCGGCCCGGTGATGCGCAGCCAGAACGCTTCGTTTTCGCTCTCCACGGCCAGCCGGTGATAGTCGAAGCGGTGAAAGCTCACGTTGCCGGCTTCGTCCATGCGGTAGATGCCCGACTCGGGCGCTGCTTCGACAATGTCCACCGTGTCCTCGGTGTGCTTCATCACCAGTTGGCTCCAGCTGTCGATGTATTTGGGATTCTTCCAGCGCTCGTTCATGGCGGCGACGTCAAGATCGAAGTCGGCGCCGCTGAATTCGAGCAGGTGGAAGAAGAACAGGGGGGCGTCGGCGTAAGCGAAAGCGGCGTGGTTGGTCATCGGGCTGGCGCCGCAGATGCGCGGGTTGAGCTCGCCCAGATAAACCTCGTCGGTGTCCTGATCGATCAGGAAGTCGAGGTCGAAGTAGCCGCGATACCCTTCCTTGAGCAGCTGGTTACCGAACGCGTAGGCGTAGTCGCGCGCGGTGATGCGCGCTTTTTCGGAAAAGGCGCCGGGGAACACCTCGTTGCCGCACCAGCCGCCCTTGTAGGGGGTCAATTGCTTTTGGCCGACGATCTCGGTGAGTAGCGGGCCGACCACGGTGCCACACTTTGTCACGCAGGCTTCCAGCGTGCCACCGCGGCAGTTGATGCGCTTCATGACCTTGACTTCGGGATCCTTGACGATCTCTTCGGCATATTTCTCCCATTCCTCTTCGTTGGAGATGAAGAAGGTGGTGTGGCCGGAATCACCAAAGGCGGTCTGGATCACCAGATCGGTGCCGAGCTTGTGCTCCTCGGTCAGCTTGAGCAGATGCTCATAGCTCTCGACCTTGGACAGGACGTTGGGCACCGACGGCACGCCGGCCTTGTTGCCGATGCGCACGGTTTCCATCTTGTTGTCGCAGCGGGTGCGCAGTTCAGCCGAAGGGAACCACACCTCGATGCCCAGCTCTTTGCACAGCGCTTCGGTCTTCTCGTCGAACATCAGGAAGATTGCCACCGGATCGCCGCCGCGCCCCTTGATGTAGTCGAGCACTTCCTTGTGCTGGAGCATGTAGTTGTTGATGTCCTCGATGCCTTCGAATTCCGGGTGCGGCTGTTCGCTCGGCACGAAGACGTTTGGGTGCCGGCCATCGAAGCAGTCGATGTAGTTGATGTGCTTGAAGTGCGGTACGCGCTCGTCCATCCCGGCCAGATTGAAGTTGGTGGCGCTGATGAAATAAATCGGACGCTGATTGCGGTGAAAGAACAGACGCAGGTCCGACATGCTGGTGATTTTTTCGCTCATTTCAGATCTCCTCACAGGCGGTGGCACTTGTGTTGCTGCTGGTTTGTGCGACGTGCTACGGACACCCAGCCAGACGAGAAAGGCCAGAAACAATCCGAGCATCAGAAAGGTCATCAAGGGGGGCTCCAGGGTGATGCTGTTCAGTAGGTGGATGTGGGCGGACAAGTCGGTGCGTCGGGCTCGGGGGTTTCACTGGTGCCGATATCCGCTTGCGCGCCAAGCGCCATGATTGAACCGTCTGGCCCGGCGATGGCATCTGGTGGCAGGGGAACGCCGGCGCGGGAGCCGCGGGTCGGCTTGATCAGCGGTCCGAGGCTGTTCAGATAGCTGTCGATCTCCGTGTTTCTCTGATACACCGGAAATTCCACCGGGCGGTCGCGGAAGCTCTTGAGGGTTTGGCCCAGACCGCGAATGCCCACTTCGCGCTCGCGGCGCACGCGTGACAAGTCGATTTCGACCGGGATGGTTTCGTCGCCTCCTCCGGCTTCGTGGATCACGTAGCCCGAGGGGCCCACCACAATCGAACGCCCCGTGCCGCAATCGCCCACCCCATTGATGTCGAAGAAATAGCACTGGTTGATGGTGGCGTTGGCGCGCGCCAGCGGCAGTTCCACGTCGCGGTCGATGGTGTCGGTCATGGTTGGATGCAGAATGCATTCGGCGCCCATCGACACCAGCGTGCGGGTGGTCTCGGGAAACCACATGTCATAGCAGATCGAGACGCCGAAGCGGCCGATGTCGGGCACGTCGAAGACGCAGAACTCGGTGCCCGGCTTGATGCCGGTTTCGTAAGGCTGGAACGGAAACATCTTGCGGTAGCGGGTGACGACCTTGCCGCTGGGGTCGATCACGGAGGTGGTGTTGTAGATGTCGTCCCCCACGCGTTCGAACATGGAGCCCGGGATCAGCCACAAACCGTGTTTTTGCGCCATCTGGCAGAAGGCCTGTTCGGCGGGGCCGCCGGTCGGCTCGGCGTGGTAAGGCGATGGTCCGTAGGCTGCCAGTTCGCTGAACACGACCATTTGCACCCACGGGAAACGGGCCACCAAAACATCCAGCTTGCGCCCCATTGCGGTGATGTTTTCATGCGCGGTCGAGATGTTCATCTGCACGCCGGCAATGGCAAAGGGGATCATTCAGTCACTCCTGATCTGTCGGGGTCTGGGGAAACGGGGTGGGTCAAAACGAGGGGGGCGAACACGCGCTGACGAGCTCGCACGCTTCATGACCCATATTGCGAAAGCGATGCGGCAGGCGGCTGTCGAAGTAGTAACCGTCGCCGGGCCCGAGGACGGTGCGCTGGTGCCCCACCGTGACCTCGATCCGGCCGCGGACAATAAAGCCCCCTTCTTCCGATTCGTGGGTGAGCATGGTCTCACCGGTATCGGCGCCGGGCGCGTAGGACTCGTGCATGATCTGCATCGAACGCCCGCTGAGCCGGTCGCCAAGCTGACGGAAACGGATGCCGCTGTTGCTCATGATTTTTTGTTGGTGCGCTGCAAAAAAAATCGGTTGCGGGGCGTCGTTCTCGACGCCGGCAAAAAAATCGGCCAGTGACAGCGGAAAGCCCGACAGGATCTTTTTGAGCAAAGAAACCGACGGGCTGGTTTTGTTTTGTTCGATCAGCGAAATCATGCTGTTGGTGACGCCCGAGCGCCGCGCCAGTTCGCGCTGCGACAAGGCGTGCCGGTGGCGCAGGCTGCGCAGGCGCTCGCCGACAAACGGGGTGTCGGACGGGGGGGCGGAATCGCTTGATATATTCGACAGTGCGGCGTCTGGATGTGCCTCGATTAGCATTGTCTGCCTCATCGTTTCCCCCGTTTTGTGGGTGCCATGTGAACTGCTGTGGTGCACCACGTAAGCATCAAATGCTGCCCGCTCGGTGAGTGGGCGTGTCATCGCAATCCATCGGCGGCGTTTAATATACTCAACACTAAGCGCTTTCAAAAAGCAAGCGCCCGCGGCGGTTGTGGCGGCAACCCATAGCGCGTGGGCTGACTGGTCAGGGGTGGCTGAATGCGCGTTCGACAAGCGTGCACAGCCGCGCGGCAGCGATGTCGATGTCTTCGGTGGGGACGGCTGCAAAGCCCAGCACCATCCCGGCGCGATAATGCTGGAGATTGTCGTAGTACATCGACAGGGGTCGAAAGACGATCCCGGCTTCCAGTGCTTCTCTGGCCAGCGCCACGTCGTCGGTCTGGTCCCGGAAAAAATACGGCAACTGCAATCCGGCGAGTCCGTCGGTGGTGCTGACCAGGTCGCCCAACCGTGATTCGATGGATGTGTGGAGCACCTCTCGTCGTTCCTGATACACGCTGCGCATGCGCTTAAGGTGGGCGCTTAAGTGGCCGCCGTCGAGGAACTCGGCGAGGGCGGCCTGTTCGATCATGCGCCCTTCGCGATAGAGCTCGGCGTTACCAACCGAGAAGGGTTCGGCGAGTTGCTCGGGCACCACCAGATAGGCCAGCCGCAAACCCGGAAACATCACTTTGCTGAAGGTGCCGAGGTAGAGCACCCGCCGGCCGGGCGATTGACCGAACAGGGCGCCCAGTGGGTGAGGGTTCTGGGTGATTTCGTTGTCGTAATCGTCTTCGATGATCCACGCATCGTGAATTTCGGCCAGCGAGAGCAGCCTGCGCCGCCGCGCCAGCGACATCACCACCCCGGTGGGGTACTGGCTGGAGGGGGAGACGAAGATCAGCCGCGGCGCGGCGTCGGTGCGATCCGGCGGATTGATGCCCTCGGCGTCGACCGGCACCGGCGCGAGGGACAGCCCGCTGGCGCGCAGCACATTGCGCGCGCCCCAGTAGCCGGGGTCTTCCATCCACACCCGGTCGCCCGGGTCGCACAGCATGCGCGCGCACAGGTCGATGGCCTGATGCGAGCCATTGAGGATCAGGATCTGCTGAGGCGCGCACACCATCATGCGTGACACCCGCAGGTACTCGGCCAGCGCGACCTTGAGCGGGCCGTAGCCGCCCTGGCTGTAGCGGGCCAGATGGCGCTGCTCGTAGCGCACGTTCTTGGCCAGCAGGCGTCGCCAGGTCGGGAACGGAAACAGGCTGACATCCGGCACCCCGGGCACGAAGGCGCCACCCTGAATCCGGCTGCTGGCGGCGTGCCGGGTGATGTCCTGTCCGCGTTGTGACAGGGCGGCCGACGGTGTGGCATGGTCGATCCGGTCCGCGGTCGGCAGCGAGACAGGCGGTGTCTCCGACACCAAGGTGGCCGAGCCGCCCCGACTGTGCAGATACCCCTCCGAACGCAACTGCGCATACACCCGTACCAGGGTGCTGCGGCCAACGCCGAGCGCATCGGCCAGAACGCGAGTGGGCGGTAGCGGCGCGCCGGAAGGTAGCGCGCCGTCCAGCACAAGCTGGCGGATTGACAGATACAGCGTGGTGCGTAAGGTGCGGCCGGCGGGTTCAAGCGCCAGACGCTGCTGGATGAGCTCGGCGCAGGATCGTTTGTCCATGAAGGCACGACACGGTTGGTTTCAGATATTTTTTACCAGCTGGACCAATTTTGCGCCGGTTTGATGATTAGAATCAAACAGTCGTATTGCCCCGCAGCGATTCGCATTTCGATTTGCGGGGCGAACACTCTGGAGACACGACTGTGAAGCTTTCCGATCAAGGCCTGCTCAAGCAGCAGTGCTACATCGACGGTGCGTGGGTCGATGCCGACAGTGGGCGGACGGTGGCGGTGGATAACCCGGCCACCGGCGAGACACTGGCGGCGGTGCCCAGCGCGGGTGCGGCCGAAACCGCTCGCGCGATCGAGGCAGCCCGCCTGGCACAGCCGGCGTGGCGCGCCCGCACCGCTGGCGAGCGCGCCCGCATCCTGCGCCGCTGGTACCAACTGCTGCTCGACAATCAGGAAGATCTGGCGCAGTTGATGACCGCCGAACAAGGCAAGCCGCTGGCCGAGTCGCGCGGCGAGATCGCCTACGCCGCGTCCTTCATCGAATGGTTCGCGGAGGAGGGCAAGCGCATCTACGGCGACATCATTCCGCCGCACCACGCCGACAAGCGCGTGCTGGTGACCAAGGAACCGATCGGTGTCTGCGCGGCGATTACGCCGTGGAACTTCCCCTCGGCGATGATCACCCGCAAGGCCGGCCCGGCCCTCGCCGCCGGCTGCGCGATGGTGCTCAAACCGGCCGAGGCCACGCCGCTGTCGGCGCTGGCGCTGGCCGAGCTGGCCGAGCGCGCCGGTATTCCAAAGGGCATCTTCAACGTGGTGACCGGCGATGCGCGGGCGATTGGCGGCGAGATGTGCGCCAACCCCATCGTGCGCAAGCTGAGCTTTACCGGTTCGACCGAAGTGGGCCGCATCCTGATG
>JAGRFO010000229.1 GCA_020446005.1 Rhodocyclaceae bacterium
CCCTTGCCCTCATCGCCCCACTGGGTGCCGATGACGATTACGTTCTTACCCATTTGCAGCGTTCTCTCCCTTGAGCGGCACGACCGTCCACCGGTCGTCCTGCATGACAAGCTGGCGGTCGCACCCCGCCTCGTCCCAGGTGCCATCATGCCCCGGCAGCGCGTCGACCACAATTTCCCCGCGTGCGCGCAATCCCGCCACGGCTTTGAGCAGATCGGGTTCCGTGCCCGCCGGCGCCAGAATCGCGCCGGGCAACGGGTGCGCCGGCAGGCGCTGGGCCAGCTCGCGCAAATCCAGACTGAAGCCGGTCGCCGGACGGCCGCGCCCGAAGGCCTGGCCGACCGCGTCGTAGCGTCCGCCCAGCGCCAGCGCACTCGGCGAGTGGCTGCCATAGGCGGAAAACACCACCCCGCTGTGGTAGTGATAGCCACGCAGATCCGCCAGATCGACGCTGATCGGCAAGCCCGGCAGCGCGCCCGCGATCTGCGCCAGCGCGTCCAGCGCGGCGGTCACTTCGGGCCACGCCGGCAACACCGCGCGCGCCTCGGCCAACACCTCGACCCCACCGTACAAGCGGGGCAGGGCCAGCACCGCCGAGCGCACCGGCTCGGCGACAGCGGCCAACCGCTCGGCGAGCCCTGGCACATCCTTGTTCTGCAGCAGGCCGAACAGTTCGCGCACCGCGTCTTCGTCCAGGCCCGACTCCGCGACCAGCGCGCGAAACAGCCCGACGTGGCTCAGGTCGATGCGCGAGGTGGGCACATCGGCAATGCGCAGCACCTCGGCGAGCAGGCGGATGACCTCGATGTCGGCCTCGATGCCGGCATGGCCATACAGCTCGGCGCCGAGCTGGATCGGCTCGCGCGAGGCGGTGAGCGTGGCGGGCAGGGTATGCGCCACCGCGCCGCAATAGCACAGTCGGCTGACCCCCTGGCGGTTGAGCAGATGGGCGTCGATGCGGGCGACCTGCGGGGTCATGTCGGCGCGCACCCCCAGGGTGCGGCCCGAGAGCTGGTCGACCGACTTGAAGGTGCGCAGGCGCAGGTCCTGCCCCGAGCCGGTGAGCAGCGAGTCGAGATACTCAACCAGCGGCGGCACCACCAACTGGTAGCCGTGCAGGCGGAACGCGTCGAGCAGCTGACGGCGCAACTGCTCCAGCGTGTCCGCTTCCGGCGGCAGGACGTCCTGAAAATATTCGGGGAGAACCCAGCGCATGGCGTGTGTGCTCTTCAGCTAAAAATCAAAAGAAGGAGGAGCCCGGCGAGCATCGAGCCCAGGCCGATGAAACGGATCTGGCCATCGGCCAGCTGGAGGATGCGCTGAAAGGTCTCGCGCCACGCCTTGGGTGAGACAAACGGCACCAGACCTTCGAGAATCAGCATCAATGCCAGCGCCGTGATCAGCGACGAAGTCATTCCGCCAGCGATTTCCCCGACGCGCCGCCCTTGCGCAGATACTTGAAGAAGTCGCTGCTCGGCTCCACCACCAGCACGTCGCGCTTGTCGGCAAAGGTTTCGCGGTAGGCCTGCAGGCTGCGGTAGAAGGCGTAGAACTCGGTGTCGGCGCCAAAGGACTGCGAGTAGATCGCGGTGGCCTTGCCGTCGCCTTCACCCTTGATGCGCTGGGCGTCGCGATAGGCCTCGGCGATGATGATCTCGCGCTGGCGATCAGCGTCGGCGCGAATCTTCTCGGCCGCCGCCGCGCCTTCGGAGCGCAGCTCGTTGGCCACCCGCTTGCGCTCGGCCTCCATCCGCCGATACACCGACTCCGACACCTCGGTGGGCAGATCGACGCGCTTGAGGCGCACGTCAAGGATCTTGACCCCGATCTTGCGGGTGTCCTCGTCGGCCTTGTCGCGCATCTTGTCCATGATTTCGTCGCGCTGGCCGGACACCACCTCGTGCACCGTGCGCTTGCCGAATTCCTCGCGCAGACCGGCGTTGACGGTCTGCTCGATGCGGGTTCTGGCGCGCTGCTCGTCGCCGCCCACCGACACGAAGTACAGCCGCGGGTCGGAGATGCGCCACTTGACGAACAGGTCGACCAGCACGTTCTTCTTCTCGGAGGTGATGAAACGCTCCGGCTCCGGCGTGTCGAGGGTCAGGATGCGCTTCTCGAAGTAAGTGACGTTCTGGATCATCGGCATCTTGAAGTTGAGGCCGGGCGCCTCGATCACCTTCTTGATTTCGCCAAACTGACGCACGATCGCGTACTGACGCTTGTCGACGGTGAACATCGACATCGACAACAGCGCCAGCGCAAACAGCACCACACCAAGAACGATAGGCATGCGGTCACGCATCAGCGGCCTCCCGAATTACGGCTGCTACGAAGAAAATCCCGGCTGCGCACATCATCGATGCTCAACTCCCGCGGCGCGCTCGCCGCCCCCACCGGCGCGACCGGCGCGCTCTGCGACGGAGCCACCGACTGCCCGCCGCCGGCCGCCTCGATCAGCTTGTCGAGCGGCATGAACAGCAGGTTCCCATTGTCCTTGGTATCGACCATCACCTTGGTGGTGTTGGTGTACACCTCCTGCATGGCTTCGAGGTACATCCGCTCGCGGGTCACCCGCGGGGCCTTGCGATACTCGGCCAGCACCTGGCTGAAGCGGCTGGCCTCACCTTCGGCGTTGGCCACCACGCGGGCAGCGTAGCCTTCGGCCTCCTGTGCCAGCCGCGAGGCGGTACCGCGCGCCTTCGGGATCACGTCGTTAGCGTAGGCCTGGCCTTCGTTGCGCTGACGCTCCTTGTCCTGACCGGCCTTGACCGCATCGTCAAAGGCGGCCTGCACCTGCTCGGGCGGCTGGGCATTGCGCATCGTCACCTGGCTGACCTGGATGCCGGTCTGGTAGCGGTCGAGAATCGACTGCGTGAGATCCTTGGCCCGCACCGCGATCTCCTCGCGCCCCTCGTACAGCACGAAGTCCATGCGGCTGCGGCCGACGATCTCGCGCACCGCGGTCTCCGCCGCCTGGGCCACGGTATCGTCCGGGTGACGGTTGTTGAACAGGTAGTCTTCCGGACTCTTGAGCACCCACTGCACCGCGAACTGAATGTTGATGATGTTCTCGTCGTCGGTGAGCATCAGCGCCTCGCGCAGCACCTTGTTGCGCTCCGCGCCGCGATAGCCGACTTCGACCGTCCGCACCCCGCTCACGTCGACCAGCTCGTGGGTCTCGACCGGAAACGGCAGACGCCACTGCAGGCCCGGTTCGGTGGTCTGGGCATATTCGCCGAAACGCAGCACCACCCCGCGCTGGTTGGCATCGACGATGTAGAAACCGCTCACCCCCCACACGATCAGCGCCAGCGCGATGATGGCGCCAATCCCGCCGGTAAACTGGCCGGGACTCAGGCTCGGCACGCCAGGCCCACCGCGCCCTCCACCGCCATCGCCGCCCCCGCCCCCGCGACGGCCGAACAGGCCGCCCAGGCGACGATTGACATCGCGCCACAATTCATCGAGATCAGGCGGCCCGTCTTTCGGCCGTTCCGGCTCCTGGTCGTTCCCCTGGTTACCCCAGCGAGGATCATTAAGCGACATGAATCTTTCCGTCAGGAATGAAGTGGATCGTAATTGGAGGGGTTCAAACGAGGTTCTTCCGACCTGCGCGCAGCGGCGTTGAAGCCTTCGACCGCCTCGATGAGCGCAAGGCGCAGCAGATCAAGCCCTTCGCCTGTCTTGGCGCTCACGAAAACGCGCCTGATTCTATCACACGCGTCCCGGTCGAAATGGGCCGGCGCCTGGGTGGTATCGATCTTGTTCCACACCATCACCTGCGGCACATCGCCCGCGCCAATCTCGCTCAGCACCCCGTTCACCGCGGCGATCTGCGCATCGCGGTCCTCACTGCCCGCATCGACCACATGCAGCAACACATCGGCCGCCACGGTTTCCTCCAGCGTTGCGTGAAATGCCGCCACCAGCGAGTGCGGCAGTTCGCGGATGAATCCGACCGTATCGGACAGCACAATGTTCCCCGCCTCGCCCAAATAGAGGCGTCGCGAGGTGGTGTCGAGGGTGGCGAAGAGCTGGTCGGCGGCATAGCTGCCCGCCTTGGTGAGGGCGTTGAACAGCGTCGACTTGCCAGCGTTGGTGTAGCCGACGATCGACACCGACATGACATCGCGCCGTTGCCGGGCACGGCGGCGCACCCGGCGCTGGCTCTCCAGCTTGGCGAGCCGGCCGCGCAAGGCCTGGACCCGCTGGCCGAGCAGGCGGCGGTCGGTTTCGAGCTGGGTCTCGCCCGGTCCGCGCAGACCGATGCCCCCTTTTTGCCGCTCAAGGTGGGTCCAGCCGCGAATCAGCCGGGTCGACAGATGCTCCAGCTGGGCCAGCTCGACCTGCAGCTTGCCCTCGTGGCTTTTGGCGCGCAGCGCGAAGATGTCGAGGATCAGCGCGGTCCGGTCGACCACCCGGCACTCGAGCAGCCGTTCGAGGTTGCGCTGCTGGCCGGGCGCCAATTCGTGGTTGAAGATCACCAGGTCGGCCTCTTCGGCCCGCAGGGTCTCACCCAGCTCGGCGGCCTTGCCCTTGCCGATGTACAGCGCCGGATCGGGCGCGCGCCGCTTGGCGCGCATCACCGCCTCGACCGAGGCGCCGGCACTGGCGGTCAGCAGCGAGAGCTCGGCCAGGCGTTCTTCGATCGCGCCCTGGCCGAAGTCGACCTGCACCAGAACCGCCCGCTCACCATATCCAGGACGGTCAAACACCGGGTTGCACTCCGCTCAGCCGTAACGGCCGGATGACGCCCTCAGCCGTTGTTTTCACTCGGCTCCTGTTGCTGCTGGAAACTGACCGGGCGGGCGGGCACCACGGTCGAGATGGCGTGCTTGTACACCATCTGGGTGACGGTGTTCTTGAGGAGCACCACATACTGGTCGAAGGATTCGATCTGGCCTTGCAGCTTGATGCCATTGACCAGATAGATCGACACCGGAACGTGCTCGCGACGCAGCGCATTGAGGAAGGGGTCTTGCAGCAGTTGGCCTTTATTGCTCATGGTTAGCCTCTTTCTTTATGTTTTCGTAATTTATCGGATTTTGCACCGCAGCACCAACGCGCCGCCACGGGCTCTCTCCAGTGTGGACTCACTGTTTTTCGGCATACGGATTGCTACTAGAGCGGAATTGTATCCGCAACGGCGTCCCTTGCAGCTTGAATGCCTCCATGAAGGTTCGCATCAGGTAGCGGGTGTAGCTGGCGGGCACGTTGTCGAGCCCCGAGCCGTGGATGACCACGATCGGCGGATTGCTGCCGCCCTGATGGGCGTAGCGCAGCTTGGGACGGAACATGCGCGACTTGGGCGGCGCCTGCTTGATCACCGCCTCCTGCAGGGTGCGCGTCAGGCGCGGCGTCGACAGCTTGGCCATCGCCGCCGCAAACGCGCCGTCGACCGACTTCATCAACCCAGCGATGCCCTGCGCCTTGAGCGCGGAGATGGTGTGGGTGCGCGCAAAGTCGAGGAAATGAAGCTTGCGCGCCATGTCGTTCTTGAGCTGCTCGCGCCGGTAAGCGTCCACGTCGTCCCACTTGTTGAGCGCCACCACCAGCGCGCGCCCCGAATCGAGCACGAAACCGGCGATGTGGGCATCCTGGTCCGACACGTCCTGGGTGGCATCGAGCACCAGCACCGCCACGTTGGCCTGTTCGATCGCTTGCAGGGTCTTGATGACCGAAAATTTCTCGACCGCCTCGAACACCTTGCCACGCCGGCGCAACCCCGCGGTATCGATCAACGTGTAGGACTTCCCGTTGCGCTCGAAGGGCACCGAAATGGCGTCGCGGGTGGTGCCCGGCATGTTGAACGCGATCAGCCGCTCCTCGCCCAGCAAGGTGTTGATCAGGGTCGACTTGCCCACGTTCGGCCGGCCGACGATGGCGACGCGCGGGCCGCTCGCGGGGGCGGCGTCCTCGGCCTCATCCGCCGGCAACTCCGCGAAGATTTCGTCCAGCAACGGCCGGACGCCGTCGCCGTGGGCGGCCGAGATCACCAGCGGAACGCCCAGCCCCAGCGCGTGAAACTCCGCCCCGGCCACCGCGCGATCCATCCCCTCGCCCTTGTTGACCACCAGAAACACCGGCCGATCGGCGCGGCGCAGGCGCACCGCGATGTTCTCGTCGTGCGGGGTCAGCCCGGTCCGGCCGTCGACCATGAACAGCAGCACGTCGGCCTCGGCGATCGCCTGCTCGGCCTGACGCGCCATCTCGTGCATGATGCCGTCCTTGGCGACCGGATCGAAGCCGGCGGTATCGACCACCAAATAGGCGCGATCGCCCTGCCGCCCGATGCCGTAATGGCGATCGCGGGTCAGCCCCGGCTGGTCGGCCACCAACGCATCGCGGCTGCGGGTGAGGCGGTTGAACAGCGTCGACTTGCCGACATTCGGCCGCCCGACAAGGACCAGAGTGGGTTTCACGTCCGTGGATTCGCTCAGCGCGCCTCGAGCACCAGCACCCGCCCGCCGCGGGTCTGCACCAGCACCCCGTCGCCGATCGCTTTGGGCGCTACCACGATGGCGCTGCCATCGGTGTCGGCACGCCCGATGAAGGCGCCGGTGTCGCGATTGAGCAGATGCAGATAGCCTTCGCGATCGCCCACCACCACCCCGGCGGCGATCGCCAGCGGCGCGCTCAGCCCGCGCCGGGTCAGCGCACTCTGGCGCCACATGCTCGCCCCGCTGAAGGCGTCAAGCGCGCTCACCGCGTCGGCGTCCTCGGTGACATAAACCTGACGCACGTCGCGGCTGATGCCGTCGCTGGAGGACAGCGGCCGGCTCCAGATCATCTTGCCGTTGGTGATATCGAAACACGCCACCCGTCCCTGGAAGGTCGCGGCGCACAGGTTCTGACGATACACCACCGGCATGCCAACCACGTCGGCAATCCGCTCCAGCTCGGTCGATCCGCTGGGCAGCGCCACCGTCAGCTCCCACAGCAGGCCGCCATTGGCGAGGTTGAACGCCGCCAGCTTGCCGCCGGGGAATCCGGTGACCGCGACGCTCTCCTCCACCAGCATGCCGGATTGGTTACGCAGGGTCAGCGGCGGGGTGGTACGCACATAGGTCCAGCGCACCGCACCGCTCTTGCGGTCGAGGCCGAACAGGCGGTTGTCCGAGCTGCGCACCACCACCACGTCGCGCGCCAGCGACGGCGCGGCCAGCACCTCGGCGTTGATCGTCGCGCGCCATTGCTCCGCGCCGCTGCCGGCATCGAGGGCGATGACCTGGCCCTGGCTGTTGGCGACCACCGCCAGCGCGGCGTCAGCCCCCACCCCGGCGGTCAGCCCGCCGTCGATGCGCACCCGCCAGCGCGCCTGCCCGCCACTGAAGCGGGCCACGTCACCGTCTTCGGCCGCGGCGAACACGTCCTCGCCGACCACCGCCGGTTCGAAACGGTAGATGCCGGCATCGCCAATGCTGGCCGACCAGCGCGTGGCCAGACTGGTGCTCGCCTGCAGCGCCGGCAGGGGCGCCATCTTGGGCTCGGCATCGGCGAACGGATTGAGCGACGAGCAGGCCGGCAACACCAGCGCCGCGGCCAGCACCACAGACAGGACGGGGATACGGCGCATCATCGGGCCACTCCACTCAGGGCATCGCGCTTGAGGCGAATGATGTCGACACTGCGGTCGCCAGCGGCGTTGATTTCACCGGCGGCATCGATCGCCGCCTGATAGGCGGTGCGTGCCTCCTCCGGTTTACCGGCGGCGACCAGCACGTCGCCGCGCAGATCGTGGTAGCGCGCGCCGAGCATCGGCGCCATCGGGGCGGCGAGCGCAGCCTGGGCGGCGTCGAGCTCCCCGGCACCGAGCTTGATCGCCGCCAGACGCAGGCGCGCGATGTCGCGCAGCGTCGGCTCGGCGGCGTGGTCGGCCACCCATTGCAGCGGCAGCGCGGCGTTGGCCGCATCGCCGGCGGCGATCTGCACCTTGGCCGAGAGCAGCGCGGCCATCGGCGCGTAGGCGGTGGCGTCGAATTTTTCGAGGATCTGGCCGGTCGCCTGACGCGCGGCGGCGGCATCGTTCTGCGCCGCGGCGCGCTGCACCACGCTGTACAGGGCCGCCGCCTCGGCGGACTGTTTGCGCTGGTACCACTGCCAGCCCTGCCAGCTCAGCGAGGCCACCGCAACCGCCACCACCAGCGTGCTGATCAGCTGGCCGTACTGCGCCCACCACGCCTTCATCTCGGCGAGTTGTTCCTGCTCTTCTAGGTCATACACTGCCATTGTCGTCATCCGCAGCAAAAAGGAGATCGGCCAGCACGTCGGCCAGTTCATCGGCGGCAACCCGGCGCTGCTCGCCTGTGGTGCGCAAGGGCTTGAGGGTGACCTCGCCGGCGCGCGCCTCGTCGTCGCCGATGATCACGGCGAACGGCGCGCCCGAACCATCGGCTTTTTTCATCTGCGACTTGAAACTGCCGCCCCCGCAGTGCAGCACCGCGGCAAAGCCATGGGCGCGCAGCCCTTCGGCCACCGGAAAGGCAAACCGGTCGGCCGCCTCGCCCTGATGGACCACATACACATCCGGCGCCTCGGCGGCGGGCATCCCCCCCGAAGCCAGCCACAGCGACAGCAGGCGCTCGACCCCCATCGCGAAACCGGCGGCCGGGGTGCTCTTGCCGCCCAGCTGTTCGACCAGCCCGTCGTAGCGCCCACCGGCGCACACCGTGCCCTGCGCGCCGAGCTGGTCGGTGACCCATTCAAACACTGTGCGATTGTAGTAGTCCAGCCCGCGCACCAGCCGGGGGTTGATGCGATAGGCCAGGCCAGCGTCCTTGAGCACCGCCTGCACGCCCTCGAAATGGGCCAGCGACTCGGCGCCGAGAAATTCCATCAGCGCCGGCGCAGCCTCGACCAGCGCCTGCATGTCGGGATTCTTGGTGTCCAGAATGCGCAGTGGATTGCTGTGCAGGCGCCGGGTGGCGTCCTCGTCGAGCTGATCGCGATGCTGCTCGAAGTAATCGATCAAGGCGGCGCGATGGGCGGCGCGCTCGTCGGCCGAACCCAGCGAGTTGAGCTCCAGCCGCAGCCCCTGCAGGCCGAGGTCGTCCCACAGCCGCGCGCACATCAGGATCAGCTCGGCGTCGATGTCCGGCCCCTCGAAACCGAGGGCCTCGGCGCCGATCTGGTGAAACTGGCGATAGCGGCCCTTTTGCGGCCGCTCGTGGCGGAACATCGGGCCGTAGTAGTACAGCCGCTTGGGCCCGCTGTGGAGCAGGCTGTGCTGCATCACGGCGCGCACGCAGGAGGCGGTGTTTTCCGGCCGCAGCGTGAGATGCTCGCCGTTGAGCGCGTCTTCGAAGGAGTACATCTCCTTTTCGACGATGTCGGTCACCTCGCCGATGGCCCGCCGGAACAGCGGCGTCGGCTCGACGATGGGGGTGCGGATCGGCCGATAGCCGTAGCTCTTGAGCCAGTCGCGGATCAGCGCCTCGAACTGTTCCCAGGTCTCGGCATCGTCGAGGAAAATGTCGTTCATGCCGCGAACGGCGCGCAGGCTTTGACTCATGTCGTCTGTCTTGTTCTGTTTCAGTGCGGGTCAGCCCGCTTTTCGGGTGTAGCGCGTGGCGACGTAGTCGTCGACGATCGCCTGGAATTCGGCCGCGATATTGTCGCCGCGCAGGGTCATCGTCTTGCGGCCATCGACAAACACCGGCGCGGCCGGCGACTCGCCGGTGCCCGGCAGGGAAATGCCGACGTTGGCATGCTTGCTCTCGCCCGGCCCATTGACCACACAGCCCATCACCGCCAGGGTCATGTTCTCGACGCCGTCGTACTGCTCGCGCCAGGTCGGCATGCGCTCGCGCACATGGTTCTGGATGCGCGACGCGAGCTCCTGGAAAAAGGTACTGGTGGTGCGCCCGCAGCCCGGACACGCGGTCACCATCGGGGTGAACGCGCGCAGGCCCATGGTCTGCAGGATCTCCTGC
>JAGRFO010000026.1 GCA_020446005.1 Rhodocyclaceae bacterium
TCGACGACGGCATGCGCCTGCGCCATGCCGGCCACGGCGAACCGGGCATCAACGGTGGACCGTCGGGCGACCTGTATGTCGAAATTCATATCAAGAAACACGCCGTGTTCCAGCGCGACGGCGACGACCTGCACTGCGAGATGCCGATCAACTTCGCCACCGCGGCACTCGGCGGCGACATCGAGATCCCGACCCTCGACGGCATGGCGCGCATCAAGGTGCCGCCCGAATCACAGACCGGCAAGGTCTTCCGCCTGCGCGGCAAGGGCATCCAGAACGTGCGCAGCAAGGTTCAGGGCGATCTGATGTGCCACGTACTGGTCGAAACACCGGTCAATCTCACCGAACGCCAGCGCGAACTGCTCGCCGAGTTCAACGAAATCGCGCTGGAAAACGCCGACCGGCAGAACCCCAAAGCCAAATCCTGGATGGACAAGGTGAAGGATTTCTTTCAGTAAGGTGACCGCCGGCCGTTATCAAGAAACGGACCGCGCGCGCCATCCCGTGATGCCTTTTGTCTGACTGGATGACCGCGCGTGGAACGTGGTTATACTACGCGGCGGAAGAGACAAAACCTTACAAAAGATATAACGGGATGCCATACCACGCTTTGCGCTGCGCGCTGCCTGCGCGTGTTGCCGACGCCATCGCGCTGGCGCTCTCCTCGCCTTTTCTCGGCCGCAAGGGCCGCACGCTGCGCTGAGCGCGCACATCGGGAGCTTATCCATGCGAGCAATTCATCACTGGATCGTGGTACTGGCGCTGGCCCTCAGCATGGGTGCCCATGCCGAGACCGGCGTCACCGACAACCGGCTGCTGATCGGACAGACCGGGGCCGCCAGCGGGCCGCTGGCCGCGCTCAATCAGGAATACATCGGCGGCGCAAAACTGTTCTTCGACCAGACCAACCGTTCAGGCGGGGTAGCAGGCCGGCGCATCGAACTGCTCACCCTCGACGATGCCTACGATCCGGCACGCGCCGAACAAAACGCCCGTGAACTCATCGGCAACAAGCAGGTCTTCGCGCTCTTCGGCTGCTTCGGCACCGGCCCGGGGATCAAGACCATTCCCGTCGCCACCGCGGCCCGGGTGCCGTTTTTCGCGCCCTACAGCGGCGCGGACGCGTTGCGCCCGTTTCAAAATTCGGTGTTCCACCTGCGGGCTTCCTACGGCCAGGAAATCGAAGCCATCGTCACCCACCTCGTCAATGCCGGCATCACCCAGATCGGCGTCGCGCACCACGACGACAGCTTCGGCCGGGCCGGACTGGAGGTCGCACGCACCGTTCTGGCGCGCCGTGGCGTCACCCCGGCGCTGGAAGTGGCAATTGCTTCAGGCGGCGACAATGCCGATGAGGTCGCCAAGCAAGTGGCGGCGGCCACCCCGGCAGCGCTCATCATGGTGACCGCGGGCAAGAGCTCGGCGGCCCTGATGGAGAGCCTGATCGCCCACGACGCCAAACCGATGCTCTACGGCCTGTCGGTGATCAGCGCCAACCAGCTCATCCAGACCCTCGGGCCCAAGGCGCACGGACTGGTCATCGCCCAGGTCGTGCCCTCGCCTTTCCGTCTCGATCACGCTGTCGTCCAGCAGTATCGCAAGGCGGCGGAGACAGCGAAGCAGGAGATGTCCTACACCGCGCTGGAGGGCTACATCGCCGCCAAGGTGTTTGTCGAAGCCCTCCGGCGCGCCGGCACGGAGCTCACCCGCACGGCGCTGATCGCGGCACTGGAGAGTCTGAACGGCTGGGATGCGGGAGGCTGGAAGATCAGCTTTTCGAGCACCGACCACGAAGCGTCGGATTACGTCGACCTGGCCATCATCAGCCGCGGCCGCTACCTGCGCTAACCACGACCGGGCACGGCCACTCAGTTCTCGCTGACTTCCGCCTCAAGGGCAAGGCGTTCGAAGTCGGCACCCATCACGTAGCTACCGGCGGCCGGCGGGGTCAGGATGCCCTCGCGCTTGAAGGCGGCCACCACCCGGCTGGCGGTTTCGACGGTCACCCCGAGAATCGCCGCAATGTCGGCCGAGGCCAGCCGGAACACGTCATTGCCCCGCTTGCTGGTTCTCAGCCGCAATAACAGGCGCGCCACCCGCACCCGCGCCGGGGCGCTGCCGGCGGTCAGCTCGGCCAGCCAGAGCTGCGCTTCGGACAAGGCATCGGAGGCTTTTTCGAGCATCCGCTGCGCCAGGGTGGGGTCGACCTCCTTGAGCCGTTCGAGCGCGCTGAGGGGCAGACGGCAGACCCGCACCGGGCCGATCGCCATCGCGGAAGCGTCGTACTCGCGCCCGTTGAGCACCTCAATCCCGGCCAGGTCGCCAGGCTTGACGATGCGCACGATCCGCGCCGAGCCGTCGATGCCATGACGCACCAGCTTGAGGGCGCCGGTGCGCACCGTGAACAGCGCCTCGCTGTGCGCGCCCTGATGAAACAGCACCCGCTTGGCGGCAATCCGCAAGTCATCGAAACTGTCTTGCACGAGCGCGATCTGCGCCGGGTCGAGTGACGAAAACACGGCCGAATCGCGCACCGGACACTTGGCGCAATCCATGTGTCCGGACCAGGGCGAAAGGAGGTGCACACGCGTCATGGAGTCAGTGTCTCTCATCCGGCAAGGAACAGGCGCAGGGCGCGCCACCCACTGCGCGCCCGGCTGTGCTCAGGCGCGACGCCACAGCGTACCATCGACGGTGTCTTCCAGCACAATGCCATTGCCGAGCAGTTCGGCGCGAATGCGGTCGGCGGTGGCGAAATCCCGCGCTTTTTTGGCCGCTGCGCGCTGCGCAATCGCCGCTTCGATGGCCGCCGCCGCATCGCGCTGACCATCCGCCTCGCCGCTGTCCTCGCCCTGCAGGAAGGCGCTGGCCGATCGCTCTAGCAGCCCCAGCACCCCGCCCAGCGCCTTCAACTCGGCCGCCAGTGACGCGCTACGGCTGCGATTGACCTCGCTGGCCAGCTCGAACAGCACCGCCATTGCTTCCGCGGTATTGAAGTCATCGTTCATCGCCGCCTGGAAGCGTTCGGCCCACGGGCTGCGCCAATCGACCGTCACTGTCTCGGCAGGCGCCCACTTGAGCGCGGTATACAGCCGGGTCAGCGCCTGACGGGCATCGTCCAGATGGGTATCGCTGTAGTTGAGCGGGCTGCGGTAGTGCGCGCGGAGGATGAAGAAGCGCACCACCTCCGGGTCGTAGCGCTTGAGCACGTCGCGGATGGTGAAAAAATTGCCCAGACTCTTGGACATTTTCTCGTTGTCCACACGCACGAAACCGTTGTGCATCCAGTAATTCACGTAGGTGCCGTCGTGCGCGCCCTCGCTCTGGGCGATCTCGTTTTCGTGATGCGGAAATTGCAGATCCTGCCCGCCGCCATGGATATCGAAATGCTCGCCCAGCAAGGCCGCGCCCATCGCCGAGCACTCGATGTGCCAGCCCGGACGGCCGTCGCCCCACGGCGAGGCCCATTTGGCTTCGTCGGGCTCATCCAGCTTGGCATGCTTCCAGAGCACGAAATCGAGCGGATCGCGCTTGCCTTCGGCGACGTCGACGCGTTCCCCGGCACGCAATTCGTCGACGGACTTGCCGGACAGTCGGCCGTAAGCCGGAAATTTGCGTACCGCGTAGCACACGTCCTGATTGGCGGCGACGTAAGCCAGCCCCTTGCGCTCCAGCGCCGCGATGAGGCCCTGCATGCCAGCGACGTGCTCAGTGGCGCGCGGTTCGTGATCCGGCCGCAGCACACCCAGCGCGTCGGCGTCTTCGTGCATGGCGGCCACGAAGCGGTCGGTGAGTGCGCGGATCGACTCGCCATTTTCGAGCGCGCGCTGGATGATCTTGTCATCGATGTCGGTGATGTTGCGCACGTAATTGACTTCATAGCCACTGGCGCGCAGCCAGCGCACCACCGCGTCAAACGCCACCATCACCCGCGCATGGCCCAGATGACAGTAGTCGTAGACCGTCATCCCGCAGACGTACATGCGCACCTTGCCGGCCTCGATCGGGGTGAAAACGACTTTTTCCCGCGCGAGCGAGTTATAGATCATCAACATGCCGCAGCAACTCTTTCTGGATCAAGGCCGGCGCAGCAACTGCCGACACAAAAAAGGCGGGCTCACAATCGAACCCACCTGATTTGGCGGCAGCGGGCTGGCGCGCATGCCCGGTTGAGACTTGGGTCAGGTTTTATTTGGTAGAATGCCAGGCTGATTTAAGGCTTCAACCGCGCTAACCGGTGGCAAATTATAACACAATGAAAATTCACTTCTTTTATGCGCTGGGCGCGTCGCTCATCCTTGCCGTGCTGCAGGTGCCATCGGCGCTGGCCTCGGTCGCGGACATCCAGTCGCTGATCGAGCGAGGGCAGTACGACGCCGCCGTCAAAATGGCCGACGCCGACCTCTCCGCAAGCCCAACCGACCCTCAGACCCGCTTCCTCAAGGGCATTGCGCTGGCTGAAATGAATCGCGCCGAAGAGGCCATCAGCGTCTTCCAGCAACTCACCAAAGACTACCCCGAACTGCCCGAGCCCTATAACAACCTGGCCGTGCTGTACGCCCAGCAGCGTGAATTCAACAAAGCCAGGGGGGCGCTCGAGATGGCCATTCGCACCCACCCCAGCTACGCCACCGCTCACGAAAATCTCGGCGATGTCTATGCCCGGCTGGCCAGCCAGGCGTATAGCAACGCGCTGCAACTCGACTCGGCCAACATCGCCGCGCAATCGAAGCTGGCCTTGATTCGTGAACTAATGACGGTCTCCACCCGCAGCGGCACAGCCACCACGGTGGCCAGCGCCCCCGCCCCCGAGCCGGTTACCCCCCGCGCCCCGGTCAGCGAACCGGTCGCGCCAACCACCCCGCTGCCGCCGCCCCAACCGGCCGCCCCTCCCGCGCCACCAGCAGCGGTCACGCCTCCGCCGGTGGCGACCACCCCGCCCCCCTCGCCCACCGCCACGCCGGCCAGCGACAGCGCGCAGTCGGTGCGTTCGGCGGTCGAAGCCTGGGCCCGGGCCTGGTCAAACAAGGATGTGGCGGCCTACCTCTCGCATTACGCCGCCGATTTCGACCCCCCCGGCAATATGGCACGCAACGCCTGGAAGGCACAGCGCGAGCAGCGCGTGGGCGGCAAGCCAGGCGCGATCGAGGTCTCGCTGGAAGACCTCGACATCACCATCAGCGGCACCACCGCCGCGGCCCGTTTTCGCCAGCATTATCGCTCCGGCGGATTTAACGGCTCGACCGACAAGACCCTGCGCCTCAGCCTCGATCAGGGCCGCTGGCTGATCACCCAGGAATTGATCGGACGCCAATGAGGCTGCGCACCACCACGCTTCGACGCATCACCGCGGTCGCTGCCCTGCTGGCCGCCGCCGCATGTGGCGCGGGGACGCTCACCGACAACGGGCCAGAGGCCGACCTGCAACGCGTGTTTGAGGCCATCGAGGCCAACCGGCTCGACGAAGCGCTCAACCGCACCGACGCGCTGATCGCGGTCTATCCCAAGTTCCGGCTGGCCCATCTGATCCAGGGCGACCTGTTGCTGGCGCGCACCCGACCGCTACGCGGCTTTGGCGACGCACCCGCCGACAACGCCGAAATCGACGGCCTGCGCGCCGAGGCCATCGCCCGCCTGCGCGCCTATCGCGACCGACCGCACACCAACTACGTACCTCGTTATCTGTTGCAGATGGGGCCCGAGCAAAAATTCGCGGTGGTGGTCGACACCCAGCGCGCACGGCTCTACGTGTACCGCAACGACAACGGTACCCCGCGCTTCGTGGCCGACTTCTACGCCAGCCATGGCAAGGCCGGCGCCAACAAGGTGCGCGAGGGTGACAACAAGACGCCGATCGGGGTCTATCACGTTGTCTCGCAGATCCATGGCAGCAAGCTGCCCGACCTGTACGGCGACGGCGCCTTTCCGCTCAACTATCCCAACGAATGGGACAAGCGCGCCGGGCGCACCGGCTACGGCATCTGGCTGCACGGGGTGCCCAGCGACACCTACGCCCGCCCGCCCAGCACGTCGGAGGGCTGCGTGGTGCTGGCCAATCAGGATCTGACCACCCTGTCGAACTACATGCAGGTCGGCCTCACCCCGGTGATCATCAGCAATGACGTCGAATGGCTGAGCATGGACGACTGGCAGGTCGAACGCAGCGCGCTCAACGAGGCGATCGACCGTTGGCGCAGCGACTGGGAGAGCCTCGACATCGATCGCTACATCTCCAACTACTCGAAAAATTTCCAGAGCGGCCGTCTCGATCTGGCCAGCTGGAAACAGCGCAAGGACCGCGTCACCCGCAACAAGCAGTGGATCCGCGTTGGGCTTGAGCGCATCAGCATGTTCCGCAGCCCTGGGCGCGACGACGTGGTCGAGGTCACTTTCGAGCAGCGCTACACCAGCAATACTCATTCCGATGTGAGCCGCAAGCGGCAATACTGGGTCAAGGAAAATGGCCACTGGCGCATCGCCTACGAAGGCAATGCCTGAACCTTCTGGAGTCATCATTGATGAAAACACTGCTTCTCGGCGCCCTGCTATGGGTTGCCGCCTTCACCGCCCATGGCGCGCCGCAGGTGGTCCTCGACACCAGCATGGGCAAGATCACGCTGGAGCTCGATGAGACGAACGCGCCCCTCAGCACCGCCAATTTTCTCGCCTATGTGCGCGACGGTTTCTACAACGGCACGGTGTTTCACCGCGTGATCGACGGCTTCATGATCCAGGGCGGCGGTTTCGAACCCGGCATGCGCCGCAAGAACACCCGCGCGCCGATCAAGAACGAGGCCGCCAACGGTCTCAAGAACACCGCCGGCAGCATCGCCATGGCCCGCACCATGGACCCGCATTCGGCCACCGCGCAGTTCTACATCAACTTGGTCGACAACGCGCCGCTCGACTACCCCTCGCGTGACGGCTGGGGCTACGCCGTCTTCGGCAACGTCATCGACGGCATGGAAGTCGTCCGCCAGATCGGCAAGACCCGCACCGGCATGGGCGACGTACCCACCCAGGACATCACCATCCTCAAGGCGCACGAAGTCACCCCGGGCGCACACTAAATCACCCCCGACATTTCAGGAGAATCCATCCCATGGCGGTCAAACTGCATACCAACCACGGCACCATCACCCTCGAGCTCGACCCGGCCAAGGCGCCGGAGACGGTCAAGAATTTTCTTGCCTATGTCGAATCCGGCCACTACACCAACACCTTGTTTCACCGCGTGATCGACGGCTTCATGATTCAGGGCGGCGGCTTCGAGCCGGGCATGAAACAAAAACCGACCAACCCGCCGGTCAAGAACGAAGCCGACAACGGCCTGCCCAACGACCGCGGCACCATCGCCATGGCGCGCACCCAGGAGCCGCACTCGGCCTCGGCGCAGTTCTTCATCAACCTGGCCGACAACGATTTTCTCAACTTCAAGTCGGCCTCGCCGCAGGGCTGGGGCTACTGCGTGTTCGGCCGGGTCACCGACGGCATGGAGACGGTCGACGCCATCAAGGGCGTCAAGACCCGCTCCTCCGGCTTCCATCAGGATGTGCCGGCCGAAGATGTGATCATCGAGCGCGCGGAAATCATCTGAGTTCCGCGCCGCGCGCATGACCGGCACCGATCTGTTCATCGCGGACCTGCATCTGAGCGAGGCCACGCCGGCCTCGATGCGCGCCTTTACCGCGTTCATGACCGGGCCAGCCCGTCATGCGCGCCGGCTGTTCATCCTGGGCGATCTGTTTGAGTACTGGGCCGGCGACGACGATCTCGACGCGCCGCTCAATCGCGCGGTGTGTACGCTGCTGCGCGATGCTCACCAAGACGGTCTGGAGACGAGCTTTCTCGCCGGCAACCGCGACTTTCTGATCGGCGCCGACTTCTGCCGCGCGGCACACGTCACGCTGGCCACGGAGCCGCTGCGCATCACCGTGGGCGATACGCCGGCGCTCCTGATGCACGGCGACGCGCTGTGCACCGATGACACCGACTACCAGACATTCCGCGCTCAGGTGCGCGCCCCCGCCTGGCAGGCTGCCTTCCTCGCCAAGCCACTGGCCGAGCGCAAGGCGATCATCGAAGGGGTGCGCGCGCACAGCGAACGGGGCAAGCAGAACAAGCCGGCGCAGATCATGGATGTGAACCCCGGCGCGGTCGCCGACACCTTCCGCCAGCACGGGGTGAGTCTGCTGATCCACGGCCACACCCACCGCCCCGCCACCCACCGCCACACGGTTGACGGGCTCGCGTGCACGCGCTGGGTACTATCCGACTGGCACGGCAGCGCGCCCTATCTTCAGTCGCGCGACGGTGTGCTCAGCCGCGAGGAGCTGCTGCCGGCCTGAGGCTCAGACCGTCAGCCAGCGCGCCAGATCGGCCTGGATGTCTTCGACCGATTCCAGCCCGACCGCGACCCGCAGCAAGCTCTCGCCAATCCCGCTGGCTGCCCGCGCCTCGGCCGAGATACGCCCGTGGGTGGTCGAGGCCGGGTGGGTCAGCGTGGTCTTGGTGTCGCCCAGGTTGGCGGTAATCGACACCATCCGGGTCGCATCGACCAGACGCCAGGCTTCGGGGCGGGCACCGATCACATCAAAGCTGACGATCGCACCGGGCAGACTCTGCTGACGCTGCGCCAGGTCGAATTGCGGGTGCGACGGCAAGCCCGGGTAATACACCCGCGCCACCCACGGCTGTGCCTCCAACCATTGCGCGAGACGCAGCGCATTGGCCGACTGCGCCTCCATGCGCAGCTTGAGCGTCTCCAGCCCCTTGAGGATGACCCACGCGTTGAAGGGCGACAGACACGGCCCGGCGGTCCGCAGAAAACGGAACACCTCCTCCATCAAGACCGCATTGCCGACCACCGCGCCGCCCAGCACCCGGCCCTGACCATCGAGATACTTGGTGGCGGAATGGATCACGATGTCCGCCCCAAGCGCCAGCGGCCGCTGCAAGGCGGGCGTGCAGAAGCAATTATCCACCACCAGCAAGGCGTCGTGACGGTGCGCAATCTCGGCCACCGTGGCAATGTCGATCAGCTCGGTGAGCGGGTTGGACGGTGTTTCCAGAAACACCAAGCGCGTTTCCGGGCGCATCGCCACTTCATAAGCCGCCAGATCGGTGGCCGGCACAAAGGTGGTGTCGACCCCGAATTTGCCAAACACATTGGTAAACAGTTGTTGCGATGAGCCGAACAACCCCTGCGAGGCCACTACATGATCGCCTGCCTTGAGCAAGGCCATCACCGTGGCCAGCAGCGCCGCCATGCCCGAGGCGGTGGCAATGCACGCCTCGCCGCCTTCCAGCGCGGCCAGCCGGGTTTGCATCGCGCTGACCGTCGGATTGGTGAAGCGCGCGTAGACGTTGCCCGGCTCCTCGCCGGCAAAGCGCGCCGCGGCCTGCGCCGCGTTGTCGAACACGAAGCTGGAGGTGAGATACATCGCCTCGCTATGCTCGTTGAACTGGCTGCGCTCGATGCCGGCGCGCACCGCCAGGGTATCGAAATCGAGAGGCGCGTCGTGATGCGGGTCTGCCAAAGCGGCTTCCTTTGTTATCAGTCGAGGGCTTCGCCGACCAGATTCAGGTCGAGCTGGTTGGCCGCCGAACCATCGGCGTCTTCCACCGTCACCGGCGATGAGCCGCGCCGGCTTTCGACGCTGGAGAGGTAATCCGGCGTGACATCGCCGGTCACGTAGCAGCCGTCGAAACAGGAGGTTTCGAAAAAGTTGATCGACGGATTGATCGCCCGCACCGCCGCGCGCAGATCGTCCAGATCCTGGTAGATCAGCCCGTCCGCCCCAATCGCGCGACAGATGTCGGCATCGCTGCGGTCGGAGGCGATCAACTCGCCACGGGTCGGCATGTCGATGCCGTAGACGTTGGCATGGCGCACCGGCGGCGCCGCCGAGGCGAAATACACCCGGGCCGCGCCGGCCTCGCGCGCCATGCTCACGATTTCCTGGCTGGTGGTGCCGCGCACGATGGAATCGTCCACCAGCAACACGTTCTTGCCCTTGAATTCCTGGTGGATGGTGTTGAGCTTCTGGCGCACCGACTTACGCCGCACCGCCTGCCCCGGCATGATGAAGGTGCGGCCGATGTAGCGGTTCTTGACGAAGCCTTCGCGATACGGGATGCCCAGGCAGTTGGCCATTTCGAGGGCCGCCGGGCGGCTTGAATCCGGAATCGGGATCACCACGTCGATGGGCACATGCGGCATGGTGCGGCGGAACTTGTCTGCCAGAAACTCCCCCATCTTGAGCCGCGCCTCGTACACCGACACGCCGTCGATGAGCGAGTCCGGCCGGGCTAGATAGACGTACTCGAACATGCACGGCGCGTGGAGCGTGTGCTGCGCACAGGGATGGCTGCGGAAGGCACCATCGGTGTCGATCAGCACCGCCTCGCCGGGCTCCACATCGCGCAGCAGCTTGAAGCCCAGCGCATCGACCGCCACGCTCTCCGAAGACACCAGCCATTCGGCACCATCGGGGGTGTCGTGCCGGCCGATCACCAGCGGGCGGATCCCATAGGGGTCACGAAAGGCGAGCAGGCCCACCCCGGCGATCATCACCACCGCGGCATAGGCCCCCCGGCAACGCCGGTGCACCGCCGCGACCGCCGCGAAAATGGCGCGATCGTCGAGCTTGCAACCGTTCGAGGCCGCCTGCAGCTCGTGCGCCAGCACGTTGAGCAGGACCTCGGAATCCGAGTTGGTGTTGATGTGACGCAGGTCGGACAGAAACATCTCGCGCTTGAGTTCTTCCGAATTGGTCAGATTGCCGTTATGCGCCAGCATCAGGCCGAAGGGCGAATTGACGTAGAACGGCTGCGCCTCGGCGGCATTGCAGGCCGAGCCGGCGGTCGGATAGCGCACATGGCCGATCCCCCAGTTGCCCAGCAGGTTGCGCATGTTGCGGGTCCGGAACACATCGCGCACCAGCCCCGAGCCCTTGTGCATCAGGAATCGCCCACCCTCGCTGGTGGCAATCCCCGCCGCATCCTGCCCACGATGCTGCAGCACCTGCAAGCCATCGTAGAGCAACTGGTTGACCGGCGTTGTTGCCACCACACCCAAAATTCCGCACATGGAATCACCTATCTAAAACGCACCCGCTCGGCCACCGCGCCCGGCAACCACGGCTTGGCCGCCACCACGACCGTTTCAAGCACCGGCGAAAACACCGCCGCCTCCCACCAGGGCGCGCGAGACAGTCCGCTCACACCGCCCAGCGCAACCAGCAGACAAGCAATCGCCACCGCCTTGGCGGCCCCGAACATCGCCCCGAAGCCACGATCCACAAAACCCAGACCAACGGCGCGAATCAAGGCCCGCAGCAAATAGCGGCACACCGCCACTACCAGCAAGACTGCCACAAACACCAGCACGAAACCGGCCACATAGGCAAACGCCGGTTCGGCCAGCCAGTCTACAAACAGCACCGCCGCCTGCGGTCCGAACAGACGGGCGGCGATGAATGCCAGCACCCAACCCGCCAGCGCCAGCACCTCGCTGACCAGCCCGCGCCAGAAACCCAGCACGGCCAGAATGGCCACCAAACCCAGAAAGGCGAAATCGAAAACCGTCATGTTTACGCAGTCCGCGCAACCTCAACCTTGCGGCATGACGACGCCCTTGAAGCCTTGGGCGGAGAGTTTTTCCGCGGCTTTTTCCGCCGCGCTGCGCGTCTCGAAAGGACCGACCCGGACCCGCGTGGTGCTGCCGATCTTGCGAGAGAACGCCTCAAACCCCTTGCCGCGCACCGTTTTCACCAGCGCGGCCGCACCCTCCGGCTTGCTGAAAGCGCCAATCTGGACGATGAAGCCCGCCTCGGCGCCGCCAGCATCGGGTCGGTCCACCGGCGCGCCGGACAGAATCGCCTCGATGCGTTTGCGTTCCGCAGCATCACTGACGACCGGCGGCGCGGCCTTGGGTGCAGGCTCCGCTGCCGGCGCAGATGCCTTGGGCTTGGGCGGCGTCTCGGCCACCGCAGGCGCGGCGGGCGGCGGCGCAACCACGGCGACGGGCGGCGCGGGCTCGGGCGTGGGGGCGGCCGGCGGTGGCGCATCGAGACGACGCGCGGCAAAGTTGCCGCCATCCTGATCGGGAATGGTGACCTGAATCTCATCGCCGACCGGCTTAGGCTCGGGGTCCATGATCATCGGCAGCACGATGACCGCGAACAGCGCCAGCGCGGCCGCGCCCACCAGGCGCCGGCGGGCACGTTTTTTCAGGTCGGTTTGGGCGTCGTCGTTCGCCATCGGAGACTCAGCGTTCTGCTTGAATGGCGGCCAGCACGTCCGCCACGGTGAGGAAGGATCCGAAGACCACGATTCTATCACCGTCCTGCGCCTGCGCTCGCGCGGCCCGATAGGCATCGGCCGGCGATGTGAAGCGCGCATCTCCGACCGCCCGCCCGCTCGACACCATCCGCTCGGCCAGCGCATCGGCGCTCAGCCCGCGCGGGCCGGGCAGACTGGCCGGCAACCAGTGATCGACCCGCCCGGCGATGCGCGCCAGCGATGCTTCCACCGCCTTGTCGGCGAGCATCCCCACCACCGCCCAGGTTTCGGGGTAGTAGCCCATATTGGACAGATTCTCGGCCAGCACCCCCACCGCTTGCGGGTTGTGCGCCACATCGAGCACCACCGCGGGCTGCCCCGGCAGGGTTTGGAACCGGCCCGGCAATTCGACCAGCATCAAGCCCTGACGGATCGCCTGCATCGGCACCGGGAGACGGTCGCGCAAGGTTTCGATGGCGGCGATGACCGCGGAAGCATTGAGCAACTGATTGGCCCCGCGCAGCGCGGGATAGGCCAGCCCGCCCCGCTTGACCCCCGCGCCCCAGAAGCGCCACTGGGTCTGATCGCCGGAAAAACCGAAGTCACGCCCGCTCACCTGGAGCTGCGCGCCCACCGCCTGTGCAGCGTCGAGCAGCGACTCTGGCGGCAGCGGATCGGCGCAAATCGCCGGTTTGCCGGCGCGGAAAATACCGGCCTTCTCCCGCCCGATGGCCTCCCGGGTGTCGCCCAGGTAGTCCATGTGATCGAGCGCGATACTGGTAACGATGGCGCAATCGGCATCGAAAATATTGGTGGCGTCGAGCCGCCCGCCCAGACCGACTTCGAGGATGATGACCTCCAGCGACGCCTGCGCAAAGCACAGCCATGCGGCCAGGGTGCCGTGCTCGAAATAGGTCAGTGCGTTCTCGCCGCGCGCCGCTTCGACGCGCGCAAAGGCGTCGGCCAGGGTGGCGTCGTCGACTTCCCGACCGTCGATGCGCACCCGTTCGTTGTAGCGCAGCAGGTGCGGCGAGGTGTACAGCCCGACCCGGTAGCCGGCGGCGAGCAGGATGCTCTCCAGCATGGCGCAGGTCGAGCCCTTGCCGTTGGTACCGGCGACGGTGATGATCAGCGCGTCGGAGGGTGCACCGAGCGCGTCGCGTACCGCCCCCACGCGCTCCAGGCCGAGGTCGATGCGCTGACCGTGGCGGGTCTCGATGCACGCCAACCAGCCGGCCAGATCCGCCGGCAACGCGGGGTCAGGCATCGATGGCGGGTTGGCGGGAGAGCAAGGTCAGCAGCGCGGCGAGGCGCTGACGCATCTCGCGACGATCGACGATCATGTCGATGGCGCCTTTTTCGAGCAGGAATTCGGCACGCTGGAAGCCTTCTGGCAGGGTTTCGCGCACGGTCTGCTCGATCACCCGCGGCCCGGCGAAGCCGACCAGCGCGTTCGGTTCGGCGATGACCACATCGCCCATGAAGGCGAAACTGGCCGACACCCCGCCCATGGTCGGGTCGGTGAGAATCGAGATGAACGGCAGCCGGGCGTTTTCCAGCCGTTTGATGGCGGCGGTGGTCTTGGCCATCTGCATCAGCGAAAAGAGGCCTTCCTGCATGCGCGCACCGCCGGTAGCGGTCACGCAGATGAAGGCGATGCGCTGCTCCAGCGCCTCTTGCACCCCGCGCACGAAGCGCTCGCCCACCACCGAGCCCATCGACCCGCCGAGGAATTCAAACTCGAAGCACGCCACCACCACCGGCACGCCGTGAATCGCCCCTTGCATGACCACCAGCGCGTCCTGCTCGCCCGTGTCGCGCACTGCGGCTTTGAGGCGATCGGTATAGCGTTTCTGATCCTTGAACTTGAGCGGGTCAACCGGCAGCACCTGAGAGCCGATCTCGAAGCGCCCGTCCGCATCGAGCATCGCCTCCAGCCGTGCCCGCGCACGCAGGCGCTGGTGGTGGCCGCACTTGGGACACACGCTGTGGTTGCTTTCGAGATCAGAGCGATAAAGCACCGCCTCGCACGCCGGGCACTTGCTCCACAGCCCCTCGGGAATGGACTTGCGCCCTTCGCTGGTCTGGCGCTTGATCTTGGGGGGCAGCAGTTTCTGAAGCCAACTCATGGTCAGGATTCTCCGATGGAATCGAGGGCATCGCGCAGACTTTGCAGGAAGGCGGTCACGCGGGCTGGGGCCTGTTCGGGGCCGGCGGCCTCGATCTCTTCAATGATGCGACTGCCGATCACCACCGCGTCGGCGAGCGCGCCAATCGCCTTGGCGGTAGCGGCGTCGCGAATGCCGAAACCGACCCCGACCGGCATGCCGACGCGCGCGCGAATGGCCGGGATGCGGCGCGCCACTTCATCCAGGTCGAGCGCCGCCGAACCGGTCACGCCCTTGAGCGACACGTAGTAGATATAACCGCTGCCGACCTTGGCCACGTCACTGATGCGCGCCTCGGTGGAGGTCGGCGCGAGCAGGAAGATCGGGTCGATGCCGCCGGCGCGCGCCGCATTGGCGAAGGCGACGCATTCCTGCGGCGGGTAGTCGACCACCAGCACGCCGTCAACACCCACCGCCGCGGCCGCCGCAACAAACGCTTCGACGCCCATCGCCTCGATCGGGTTGGCGTAGCCCATCAACACCACCGGGGTCGTCTGGTCGTCAGCGCGGAACGCCTCGACCGCAGCCAGCACCTTGCGCATCGACATGCCGTTGGCCAGCGCCGCTTCGGAGGCACGCTGGATGGTGGGCCCGTCGGCCATCGGATCGGAGAACGGCACCCCCAGCTCAATGATGTCGGCGCCACCGGCGACCAGGGCGTGCATCAAGGGCACGGTGCTGTCGAGCGTCGGATGGCCGGCGGTGATGAACGGGATCAGGCCACGACGCCGGTCGCGCTGCAACTGCTCAAAGGTGTGTTGAATTCTCGACATAAGTCCCTGGATGCCGGACGCGCGGACGCCCGGCAAAGATCACAACTGAAGGCCGGATTTTTCCGCCACCGTATGCATGTCCTTGTCGCCACGGCCGGACAGGTTGACCAGCAGCACCTTGTCCTTGGCCAGCGTGGGCGCGAGGCGCGCAGCATAGGCCAGCGCATGCGAGGATTCAAGCGCCGGAATGATGCCCTCGAAGCGGCACAGGTCGTGAAACGCCTGAAGGGCCTCGGCATCGGTGACACCCACGTACTCGGCGCGGCCGACATCCTTGAGCCAGGCGTGCTCGGGGCCCACGCCGGGGTAGTCGAGCCCGGCCGAGATCGAGTGAGTCTCGATGATTTGACCATCGTCGTCCTGCAACAGATAGGTTCGGTTGCCGTGCAGCACGCCCGGCCGGCCGGCGGTGAGCGAAGCGGCATGATGGGCGCTGTCGATGCCCTCGCCATAGGCCTCGACCCCGATCAGGCGGACGCCGGGATGCTCGATGTAGGGATGGAAGATGCCGATCGCGTTGGAACCACCGCCCACACAGGCGATCACCGCATCCGGCTGGCGGCCCGCCACTTCCGGCATCTGGGTGAGGCACTCCTTGCCGATCACGGTCTGGAAATCGCGCACCATCTGCGGATACGGGTGCGGGCCGGCCACCGTGCCGATGATGTAGAAGGTGTCATGGATGTTGGTCACCCAGTCGCGCATCGCCTCGTTGAGCGCGTCCTTGAGCGTCTTGGACCCCGACTCGACCGGCACCACCGTGGCGCCGAGCAATTTCATGCGATACACGTTGGCGGCCTGTCGGGCGACATCGACCGAGCCCATGTACACCACACATTCGAGCCCGTAACGGGCGGCCACGGTGGCGGTCGCCACGCCGTGCTGACCGGCGCCGGTTTCGGCAATCACCCGCGGCTTGCCCATCTTGCGGGCCAGCAAGGCCTGCCCGATGCAGTTGTTCACCTTGTGCGCGCCAGTGTGATTGAGGTCTTCGCGCTTGAGATAGATCTGCGCACCACCGAGCAGTTCGGACCAGCGGCGGGCGTGATAGATCGGGCTTGGACGACCCACGTAGTGCTTGAGTTCGTACTCGAACTCGGCGACGAAGGCCGGATCGCGCTGACAGGCCGCATAGGCTTCGCGCAACTCGTCGAGCGCCGGGATGAGTGTTTCAGCCACGAACACGCCGCCATACGGGCCGAAATGCCCCTGCGCGTCCGGATATTGATATGGCGCTTCAGCCATCTGCATCATGAACTCCGGAAATAAACCGGGCGATCGCCCCGGCATCTTTGATCCCCTTGGCGGCCTCAACCCCGCTCGATACGTCGACCGCCCATGGCCGGATGCGACGCACCGCATCGCCCACATTGGACGGCCCAAGCCCGCCCGACAGGATCAGCGGACGGTCGAACGTCGGCGGCACCAGCGACCAGTCGAAGGTCTTTCCCCCCCCCCCGTAACCGTCTACAAAAGCATCCAGCAAGAAGCCGCGCGCCGAGGGAAAACAAGCCGCATATTCTACCAGATCGACCCCCTCTCGCATGCGCACGGCGCGGATGTAAGGGCGGCCATGAGCACTGCAATCGGCCTCAGCTTCGTCACCATGAAACTGCAACAGCGTGATCGGCAAGCGGTCGAGCGCACGCTTGATCTCGTCGCTGGCGGCATTGACAAACAGCCCGACGATGGTGACAAACGGCGGCACCCGGGCCATCAGTTCGGCGGCGCGCTCAACGCTCACATAACGTGGACTGGGCGGGTAGAACACGAAGCCGAGGGCATCGGCGCCGGCCGCGACGGCGGCATCGACGTCCTCTTCTCGGGTCAGTCCGCAAATCTTGATTCGGGTGCGTCGCACGAGGCGGTCAGGGGCAGTTGAGGAGGACAAATGATACGCCCGCCCTGCGGCAAGGACCACCGCGCCGGGTATTCGACCCCGCACAGATACAACCCGTCGGGCGCGAAGGTCGGGGCCGCGGCAGCCCGGTCGCGTGCCGCCAGCAGCTCGCCGATCCAGCCGGGAGAATGTCGCCCCTTGCCGACATAGACCAATGCGCCCACCAGATTGCGGATCATGTGATGGAGAAAGGCATCGGCGCAGAAATCGAACAGCACATACGACCCGGCGCGCGTCACCGTGACGTGGCGCATGCGTCGCACCGGCGATTTGGCCTGGCAGGCTGCGGCGCGAAACGCGGAGAAATCGTGCTCCCCCACCAGCAGCGCGGCCGCCTCGCGCATCGCCGCCTCGTCGAGCGGCAGGTGGAACCATCCCACCCGCCCGGCCAGCAGGGCCGGCCGCACCGGGGCATTGAAGAGAATGTAGCGATAGTGGCGGGCCGTCGCCGAGAAGCGGGCGTGAAAGTCTTCGTCGACAGCGACAGCCCAGCGCACCGCCACCGACGCTGGCAAGTGGCTGTTGCTCCCTCGCACCCAAGCCGTCAATGGACGGTCCACCGGGCTGTCAAAGTGCGCCACCTGGGTCGTGGCATGCACGCCGGTGTCGGTCCGCCCGGCGCACACGATCGACACCGGCTGGCCGGCCACCGCGCCCAGCGCCGTACTCAGGGTATCCTGCACCGTGCGTCCGTGGGGTTGGGTCTGCCAGCCCTCGAACGCATCCCCGGCGTACTCCACGCCCAGCGCAATGCGCGTCACCCCAGGCTCCACAACAACAGACACCCCGCCACACCAACCAACACGGCGTAATCACGCACCGAAAAATCGGCGTGAGCCACCGCCACGGTCGCACACGCAGGCGAGGATTCAGCCTGGGCCATCCACGCGCGCCAGCCGGACGCGGGGGTGTCGATGGCGTCGAACACCAGACTGAGGCGCACCGCGATCCGGCTCGGCGAGACCCCGATCGGACGCAAGGGCGTACACATCGACTGAATGGCCAGAATCAACCGCTCACGCGATAGCAACGTCAGCAGGATGGTGACAAAAGCGACCATCATCGCCAACCGTAGCGCCTGAGCCGCGCCCAACAGCAAGCCGTCGTAGGTCAGGGGCAGCGCCATTACACCGGGAAAGACGCGCGTCCCCGGCGTGGCCAACGCAAATAACGCCAAGGACGCCAGCAGCAAAACCCGAATCCGTCGCATCAGGGCGATAAACCTTGGCCGCTTGATCCAAACCGCGCCGGCGATCACGAGCGCGCCCGCCCACCAAAGCGCGGGAGCGGCCAGCGACTGAAAGAAAACGGCGGCGCCCGCCCAGAGGGAGAGCACCGCCGCCGGATGCAGCACAATTTTTTCGTCCAAGATGGCGGACCGACCGCCAGAGGACATCAACCCAACCGGGCCAGCACGCTGCGCGCCTGCTCCTGCTGGGCTTCGTCACCATCGCGAAGCACTTCCTCGAGCAACTCGCGGGCGCCTTCCGCATCGCCCATTTCTTCATAGGCGCGAGCGAGTTCCAGCTTGGTGTCGACCTCCTGGTTCAACTCATCTTCCAGCGGCATGTCGGGCATGCTGCGGCTATCGGTCAGCGAGGTGACGACACTTCTGGTGAGGGATGCCATGTCATCGTCGGGATCGGCCGGCGGAGCCATGTCAAGGCTGGCGCTTTCTTCGAACGCGCTCTCCTCCGTGGCGACATCCGGCAGTTCGATTTCCGGCACGGCCACTTCCGGAGTCGCCACCTCCGGCAGTTCAACTTCTGGAAGATCGACTTCCGGCAATTCAAGCTCAGGAACGTCCGCCTCCGGCAACTCGACTTCAGCCGGCGCCTCATCCACATCGCCCCCTTCAAGGTCAAGGTTGATGTCCGACAGGTCAAGCGAGGTTGCCACCATATCGCCTTCCGGCGCGGCGGCAGTGCTGTTTTCGTCCAGTTCGAAGTCAAAGTCGAGCAGACTGCCGTCGAAATTGGTCTTTTCAAGATCAACGACCGCCACGCCCTCGCCGTCATCGCCGCCCGCGCTCGGGGCGGGGATGCCGGTGTCGGTGGCTTCCAGATCGGTCAGCATCGACTGGAAATCAATCCCTTTGGATGCGCCGGTATCGGTGGCCTCAAGATTGGTGATCGGATCGAGCCCGTTCACGCGCGTCTCGGCCAGCGTATCGCTATCACTGGTCGACGCCGGCGGCGGCTCGGACAAGTCGAGATTGAACTCGAGCGAGGAGTCAGCCGCGTCAAACGGGCGATCGATCTGGATCTCGTCGAGTTCGGCAACCTCCTCAGTCGCTTCGCTTGCGACGACTTCCTCCGCTTCGGGCGCTTCGTCCAGTTCCAGATTGAAATCAAGGTCGCTGGTATCGAGCGCGTCGTCGGTCTCAGCAACCTCTTCAGCCGGCCCACTGGAGGCCAGCGATTCCAGATCGGAATCGGTGAATTGATTGAGATCCCCCGGAATCGCCCAGGTGTCCTTGAGTTGTGACGGCGACGGCTCTTCGGGGCTGGGCATCGAATTGGAGAAATCGAGCGACCCAGCAAGATCGAGCGAGGTGTCATTGGTCGAGGCCAACTCGTCCTCTTCCTGCGGCACGGCTTCAGCCGCAGCGCTCTCTTCCGGCACCTCAGGCGCCGCCGCCTCGTCACCCTGCAGATCGACGTCGAACTCAGCGTCCGACGGTTCATCAGAAGCAACCTCTGCCGCCACGGCGGCCACGCCTGCTGCCGCAAGGCCTTCGACCGGCGCGGTGAAACCGCCTGCATCTAGTTTGCCGCCTTCAGTCATCGCCGGACGAGAGAAGAGCGGGTTATCCGGGTCGAGTTTGCGACCCATCGCAACCGCCTTGTCCCAATCTTCGCCAGAACCGCCCGTCACCGTATACAACTCGGCGGCGGTGGTTTCAAACTGCTGCAGATTCTTGCGTTGGGCGTAGATTTCGAGCAGCTTCAGATGCACCGCAGTGCGCGACGGGTCGGCCTTGATGGCATCAAGGAGAATCTCCTCGGCCTGGGCGTCGCGGCCATACGCCATGTACACATCGGCCTCGGCGACCGGATCAACCCCTTCATCGGCATCGATCGCGGACAGCCCGGACTGGCTGAAATCGGTCTGAATCAGGCTGCTGCTGCCGGTATCCACGCTCTGCCCGCCGGTTTCGCCAAACACCGAGTTCTGATCCGGCGGGAAGATGGACGCCATCGCCGTATCTTCAGGCGAGGCAGGGCGATTCTTGCGGCTGCGAAGCAGACCATAACCGAGCAGCAGCGCCAGCGCGGCACCGCCACCATAGAGGGTGGCCGGCTCTTCGAGCATCGACTCGAGGAATCCGGGCTGCTCGACCGGCGCCGGCATCGGCGGCGGAGGCGGGGCCGGTTTGGCCGCAGGCGCGGGCGCGGGCGCGGGCGCCGGTGCCTCAGCCGGCATGGGCGCTTGGCCCGGCGCAGCAACCA
>JAGRFO010000027.1 GCA_020446005.1 Rhodocyclaceae bacterium
TTCGCCAAGGCGCCGGTCGCCGGCACGGCCAAGACGCGCCTCATCCCCGCCCTCGGCCCGGCCGGCGCGGCGCGTCTGCACCGCCAGTTGGTACGCCACACACTGCGCACCGCGCAGGCCGCCGACCTCGGCCCGGTCAGCCTGTGGTGCGCGCCGGATATCACCCACCGCTTCTTCCGCGCGCTGGCCGCCACGACCAACATCGCGCTGCACACCCAACGCGGCGAGGATCTCGGCGTGCGTATGTACCATGCCCTCGCCACGCTCACCGTCGCCGCGCCGACCCTGCTCATCGGCACCGACTGCCCGGTGCTCACCCCCGCGCTACTACGCCGCTGCGCGAGTGCACTGCGCGACCATGACGCGGTTTTCCTGCCCGCCGAAGACGGCGGCTACGCGCTGGTCGGCATGCGCGCGGCGCATCCGGGCGTGTTCGACGGCGTGCACTGGGGCTCCGCCTCGGTGATGCGCCAGACCCGGGCGCGGCTCGCCCACGCTGCGCTGAGTTGGGCGGAACCCGCGACGGTATGGGACATCGACCGCCCCGCCGACCTCGCACGCTGGCAGGCCGGCACGACACGGTCCGAAGTGTGACAGGTGACCGCAGCGCCCGCGTCCACGCCTTGTCATGCGAGCCCGGCCTGCGTCATCCTCAGCGTGGGCTTGATGCACGGCCCCAAACCAACAACAAGCGAAAGGAAGCCTTCATGCACAACCGATTCCTGTGCCGGACACTCGCCGGCGCAGCCCTCGCCGCCAGCGCCGGCATCGCGCTGGCGCAAGACATTGCCCGGGTCATGCCTGGCGACGATACTTTGAGTTGCGGCCAGATTCAGGCCGAACAGGTGAGCCTCGACGAGATCATCGCAGCCGGCGATCCGCAATCCGGCGCGGTCGGCAAGGCTGCCGCCGGAAGCGCCGCCAACGTGGGCGGACAGGTGGCCGGCAGCGCGGTGGCGCAGAGCGTGGGCGGCCTGTTCGGCGCATTCGGCTCGGTGGTTGGCAAAGTCACCGGCGCGGTGGCTCAGCAAGCGACGCAGGAACAGATGGCGCCCGACGCGGCCGCGGTCGAACGGGCCGGTCAGGCGCAGGCCCGCAAGGCGTTCCTCTCGAAACTGTCCGTGGCGCGCGATTGCCGCGGCGACGACCCGTCCCACGCCGGCGCGCCGCTGTCAGCCGCACAATTCGCTGCGCTGTCGGCTGAGCCCACGCCGCCCGCGGAACTGGCGATGACCCCGTTCAGTCTGGCGAGCATCCAGCCTGCCCTCGACGCGGCGCCGACGCCGACCGGCAAATCGCTGCCCCTCGAAGGCAAGTTCGACCTTGCCGGCAAGCGCTTCTACATCGCCGAATACCTGGTCTACTTCGATGTCAGCGGCGAAGCCAACGCCAGCACGCGCGCCGGCTATCTGCCGGGCCGCGACTATGGCAGCACTCATGTGCGCGTCAAATACCAGATTCCCGACCTCGACATCGCCGCCTTGCAGGCCATTACCGACCGCGCCTGGCAGGACTTCAAGACACGCTTCGAAGCCGCCAGCGGCTCGTTGGAAAACCGCGACGATTTCATCGCTCGTAACGGCGTCATCTACGGCGACTACGAAAACGCCAGTCAGCCCGGCGCACCGGTCTTCGTCGAGCACAGCCTGGGCTATACGGAACGCAAGTATCTGGTCATGTCGCCGACCGGCATGCAGCGGCTGTCGCGCGGTTTCGCCGGTCTGGGCGCCGGCAACATGGGCAAACGCATGGATTGGGTGAAGAGTGATCTGGAAGCGGTGTCGGTGGCCGTGTCGATCAACATCTCGGCGCTCGAAAGCTCGGGCTCCGGCTCCTCGATTCTCAATCGCGGCTCCAGCGCCAACGCCAGCGCGGCGATGTCGATCAGCGGCCCCCCGCCTGACGGTGGGGTGCTGGTCAGCCACGCCAACTCGATGAGGGTGCGCATGGGCGAGCCGGTCGCGATTGATGGCGAGTTTGCCCGCTTCCGTGAAACGGGAGGATGGGATTCTCGCAGCGATGGCGTCGCGATCGCGGTCAACGCGTTGAGCAATCTCGCCGGCCGGGCTGGCAACAACAGCAGCCGGGTGGAGATGGCGGTGGATATCGACGGGCCGGCGATGGCGCGCATGAGCCTCTCCGCGCTGGCCGACTTCAACCTCGCGGTGACGCGTCATCTGGTGCGCTGAGGCCGCGTACAACGCGCGATGAAACGGCTGGTCCTGCTCGGCGGCGGGCACGCGCATGTGTACGTGCTCGACGCACTCGCGCGCCAGCCGCTGGCCGACACCGAAGTCGTCCTCGTCTCGCCCTCCCCGCGGCAGATCTACTCGGGCATGCTGCCGGGCTGGATCGCCGGCCACTACCCGCTCGACGCCTGCGCGATCGCCTTGCCGCCGCTGGCTGCGCGTGCCGGCGCCACACTGCGCCAGACACGCGCCACCGCGCTCGATCTTGCCGCGCGCGAAGTGCTGTGCGCCGACGGCGCGCGGATCGGGTTCGACTGGCTGTCGATCGACACCGGCCCGGTCACCGCGCGCCATCGCATCGCCGGTGCGGATGCGCACGCGCTGGCAGTGCGCCCGATCGAAAGTTTTGTCGAAGGCATTGAGCGCCTGTTCGCCGACATCATCCACGATCCCGCGCTGACGGTGGCCATCGTGGGCGGTGGCGCGGCCGGGGTAGAACTGAGCTTTGCCCTGCGCCAGCGCTGCCCCGACGCCCGGCTGAGCCTCATCGGCAGCGCCGCTTTGCCGCTCGATGGCCTGCCGCGGCGACTGCAGCATCGCGCAAACACGCTGCTTACTGAACGCCGTATTACATGGCACGGCGGCCGTCGCGCGCAATCGGTCGACGCCACGGGCGTGGTGCTCGACAATGGATCACGAGTCGCCGCCCGGCACGTGCTGCAGGTCACCGGCGCCGCCGCGCCGCGGTGGCCCGCTGCCGCCGGGCTGGCCTGCGACGATGGGGGCTTCATCCGCGTCGACGCCAGCTTGCGTTCGACCTCGCACCCTGTCGTGTTCGCCGCCGGCGACATTGCCTGCTACAGCGACCCTCGCCCCAAATCCGGTGTCTTCGCGGTACGCGCCGGTCCGCCACTGGCGGCCAATCTGCGCGCGGCGATCGGCGGCGAGACGCTCACACCGTGGCGACCGCAGCGACGTGCGCTGTATCTGATCAGCACGGGTGATCGACATGCGCTGGCGGCCTGGGGACCGCTGGCCTGGTGGGGCGACTGGGTGTGGCGCTGGAAGGATCGCATCGACTGGCGCTTTATCGCCCGCTTCAGCGCCTGAACGGCGGGTTCCGGTTGTCATCGTTTGAAGGCACAATCAGAGCTTTCAATCCCTGACCCGCCCTGCCCCATGAACCGACTGCTTGAAGTGCGCAAACTCGGCCAGCAAATCTGGCTCGACAACCTGTCCCGCAGCCTGATCCGCGACGGTCATCTGTCCCGCTTTGTCGAACAGGACGGCGTGGCCGGCGTGACCACCAACCCCGCCATTTTCCAGAAGGCCATCGCCGAAGACCGCTACTACGAAACCGACCTCGCCGCCCTCAAGGCCCAGGCACTCAGCGCCGAGGCGCGCTACGAAGCGCTGGTGATTCCCGACGTGCAGGCGGCCTGCGACGTGCTCCGTCCAACCTGGCAGGCGGCCGGCGGCGATGCCGGCTATGTGAGCCTGGAAGTGTCGCCCGCGCTGGCCCACGACGAAGACGGCACGGTCGCCGCCGCACATCGCCTGCACGCCGCGGTGGCGCGCGACAACGTGCTGATCAAGGTGCCAGCCACCGCTGCCGGGGTGCGCTCGGTCGAGCGGCTGATCGCCGACGGCATCAGCGTCAATGTCACGCTGATGTTCTCGCTGGCGCATGTCGACGCGGTGGCCGGCGCCTACGTGCGGGGCTTGCAGCGTCGCGCCGACGCGGGCAAGGAGGTCTCCGGGGTGTTCTCGGTCGCCAGCCTGTTCCTGAGCCGCGTCGACACCCTGGTGGATGGCCGCCTCGACGCGATCGGTGGCGACGCGCTGGCGCTGCGCGGCCGCTCGGCCAACGCCACCGCCAAGCGCGCCTACGCGGCCTACCGGGCGCGTTTTCACGGTCCCGAATTTGCCGAACTCAGGGCCCGCGGCGCCCGCCCGCAGTACATGCTGTGGGCCAGCACCGGCACCAAGAACCCGGCTTACAGCGATCTGCTCTACGTCGAACCGCTGATCGGCGCGGAAACCGTGAACACCCTGCCGGATGCAACGCTGGACGCACTCATCGACCACGGTGTGGTCGCCAGCACGCTGGCTTCCGATCTGCCTGCGGCCCAGTCACAGTACGCAGCGCTCGAGGCGCTGGGCGTCGACATGAACGCGGTGGGCGAGCGCTTGCAGTCGGCCGGTCTGGCGCAGTTTGAAGAGGCTTTCGGAAAATTGCTGGCGGTCACGGGCTGAGCCGCGGCCAACTCAAGAAAAAGGCCACGCGAAGGTGGCCTTTTGTTTATTGATCGCCGTCGAAGTTGCGCTGGTCCGAGTGCAGTTCGACGAGGTGATCCTTGATATCCTCCATCGCCTGCGAAGAATGCTGCAGGGCACGAATTCGCCCGCCCATCGCTTCGAGCCGATCCTCCATCATGCCCATCAACTCCCGGGTGGCCTTGATTGGCGAACCGGCCAGCACGCGCACGCTGTCGATATGCGCCTGAAAGTCGCGCAAGCGTGCCGCCTGCGCCGGCGGATGACTGTTGATGAGCCGCTCGATGGCGCGCTCGCGGGCCTGGAAATAGGCTGATGGGCTGCGCTGGGCGAGTAAACGCCAAGCTTCAAAATCGAATCGCGACACCTCGGCATCCCTCCGGATCGTGACTTTTCAGCCCGATCCTACGATGCTGCAGCGCATTATTCAAGACAAGCAAGTCACACAAAGCACACGCCCGCCAGGCAGCTCACGCTGCGTGACGGGCGCATAAACCCGAGTCGGGTGGCGGCGATCAGGCGGCCAGCGCAACCCGCTTGATGAGGGCCGCGCGGGGTACGCCATGGCGCTCACCCGGCCCGCCGAGCAGTTCCTTCATGTCGAGAATCAGCACGATCTGGCCATTCGACAGGGTGGTAACGCCGGCGACGCCTTGCGGACGGAAGTCGTCAAGCGACTTGATGACCGCATCTTCACGACCGGCAAAACTGTCGATCGCCAGAATGAAGCTCTGCTCCGCGGTCTGCATCAGTACGCCATATTCAGGCTGATTGACCTGCGGCCAGCCGAGCAGGGAGGAAAGCGGCACGATCGGCAGCACTTCGCCGCGTACGACCATGGTGGCGCGCCCCCCCACCTCCTGCACCTTGTCGGTTTCGATCGGCAGAATCTCGCGGACCATCGACAGTGGCACCGCCAGCGGCTGGTCGCCGAGGCGCACCAGCAGCACCGGCAGGATCGCCAAGGTCAGCGGGAGGCTGATGATGAAGCTGGTACCCTGCCCCGCGACGCACTTGATGTCGATCGAGCCATTGAGCTTCTGGATATTGGTACGCACTACGTCCATGCCGACGCCGCGCCCGGACACCGCCGAGACCTCGCCGGCGGTCGAGAAACCCGGCAGGAAGATCAGGTTGTAGCTCTGCCGCTCGTCCATGGTGTTGGCTTCTTCATCGGTGATCAGCCCCTTGGCGACGGCCGAGGCGCGCAGCTTCTCGGCGTTCATCCCGCGACCATCATCGGCAACCACAATCACGATGTGATCGCCTTCCTGGCGCGCTTCGAGGCGCAGCGTGGATTTGAGGCTCTTGCCGTTGGCCTTGCGCTCGTCGTTGTCTTCGACGCCATGATCGACGGCATTGCGGATCAGGTGGATGATCGGGTCGGAGAGATCCTCGATCATGGTCTTGTCGATCTCGGTCTCTTCGCCGGCCAGTGCCAGTTCCACATCCTTGCCCAGGTTGCGCGCCAGATCGCGGGCGATCCTCGGATATTTCTGGAACAGTCGGCCAATCGGCTGCATGCGCGTCTTCATCACCGCGTTTTGCAGGTCGGAGACCAGCAGGTCGAGCTGGCTGACCGCCACATCCAGCGAATGCAGGGTGTCGTTGTCGGTGTCGCCGTTGAGAATCTGGCTGCGCAAGGCGTTCAGGCGGTTCTTGGTCAGGCCGATTTCGCCCGACAGGTTGAGCACCTGGTCAAGTCGCGTGGTGTCGACGCGGATCGAGTTGTCGCGCTGTTTTTCGCCCTCGCGCCGGCCGGTCGGGCCGGAGTAGCCGGGCTTGTCCGCCACCCGACGACCAATGGCGGCCTTGATCACTTCTTCTTCCGCACCGTCGGATTTCTGCGTTTTTTTGGCGGGCGGCGCGCTGACCGCCGTCTTCTCGCTCACCACCACCTGATACATCTTGTCCCAGTCGGGCCCTTCGCCTTCCGGTTCGGGCTCATCCGACGACGTGGCGGCGGGTGCTTCTGCTGCCTCAACGAGTTCGCCAGCGAGCGCCTGCTTGAGGCTGCGGATCAGGCCCTCATCGGCCGCTGGCGGCTGAGTCGATTGCTCCAGATAGCCGAACATCTGACGCACCGCGCCGGTCGCGGCGAGGATCACGTCCATGATCTCGGGCGTCACTTCCAGCTCGCCATTGCGCAGCTTGTCGAACAGGTTCTCGGTCAGGTGACACAGGGTCACCAGCTCGTTGGCCGCCAGGAAGCCAGCCCCCCCTTTGATGGTGTGAAAGCCGCGGAAAATCTCGTTGAGCAAGGACACATCGCCTGCCGAACGTTCAAGATCGACAAGCTTGTTGTCGACATCCGACAGCAGGTCACCGGCCTCCACCAGAAAATCCTGCAACAACTCTTCCATTCCGGCGAAATCGCTCATTTTGGCTCTCTCCGCTTGTTCCTGTTTCAGAATCCCAGGCTTTCGAGCAGATCGTCGACCTGCTCCTGGCTGGTTACCACATCGTCACGCCCTTCGCTGTTGACCACTGGGCCGTTCATCAGGCCCTCGTCCTTGCGCACCGGCCGCTTGTCCTCGGGCACGGTTTCGAGCAGCACTTCAAGCAACTGAGATTCGACGGTTTGCGCCAGCGAGATCACTTTCTTGATCACCTGGCCGGTCAAATCCTGAAAATCCTGCGCCATCATGATTTCGGTCAGCTGGGCGTTGGTGGCGCGGCTGTCGTCGGCCACCGCGCCGAGGAAATCGCGCGTCTGGTGTGCCAGCGCCTTGAATTCCTCCGGTGACATCTGATTGGCGAACAGTTTGTCCCACTGGCCCTTGAGCGCGTCCGCGCCGGAACCCACCCGATCCTGAATCGGCTGGGCGATGTCGGTCGCGTTGAGCACCCGGCTGGCCGCTTGCTCGGTCATCTGGGCGATGTAATTGAGGCGTTGGCGCGTGTCGGGAATGGTTTCAGCCGCGCTTTGCAGTTTCTTGTCGTAACCCAGCTCGCGCAGCGCGTCATGCACCTGGCGGGTCATCTCGCCGATGCGGCGGAACATCGTCTCACCCCCCGCGGCGGCTTGCGGCGCTTTTGCGCCGGCTTCGGGTGCCGACTTCGCTGCGGGTGCCGGGTCGGGGCTTGCGGTGTCTTGCGGCGCAGCCGCTTCGAATTCGTCGGCGACGGAATCGAACAGCGCCTGCAACTCGTCATCATCTTTGCCGGTGTCGGCTTGTGGGGCAATCACTTCCAGCTTTGGTTTTTCCGCTGGCGTGTTGGCGATGCTGTCGAATAGCGCCTGGAGATCGTCCGAATCTCCGGTTTCGTCGAATTTCATGCGATTTGCCATGGTCGGCCTCCAGTCCTCCAACGGCGCTCAGGCCGCCTGCTTGCCCATTTTTTCGAAGATTTTTTCCAGCTTCTCGGCCATCGTCGCGGCGGTGAAAGGCTTGACGATGTAGCCGCTGGCTCCGGCCTGCGCGGCGGCGATGATGTTTTCCTTCTTCGCCTCGGCGGTGATCATCAGGACCGGAAGATCCTTGAACTGTGGGGTTTTGCGGATGGTTTGCAGGAGGGTCAGCCCGTCCATGTTCGGCATGTTCCAGTCCGTCACCACAAAGTCGAACTGGCCCGAGCCGAGTTTTTGCAATGCCGCCACGCCGTCTTCGGCCTCGTCGACATTGGTGAATCCCAGTTCCTTGAGGAGGTTTCGAACGATGCGTCGCATGGTTGAAAAGTCATCAACGACGAGGAATTTCATGTTTGGATCCGCCATAGTTTTCTCCGGTGTGTCCTTTGCGCCAGTTCCACTCACCGGTGGCGCATCAAGAGCGGACGCAGGGTTTCCGCCAGGTTGTCTGCATCGAATTTGGCCACGTAGGCATCGACCCCCACCCGCTTGCCCATGGCCCGGCTGGCCTCCGACGACAGGGAGGAGTGCATGACCACGGGAATGCCGTCAAAGCGCCCGTCGGACTTGATGTTGCGGGTCAGGACGTAGCCATCCATTTCGGGCATTTCGGCGTCCACCAGGATCAGGTCGACTTCCTCGGTCAGCGGCCGACCGCAGGCGGAGGCGTGCTTGGCCATGCCTTCGAGCCGGGTCCAGGCTTCCAGCCCGTTCTGCGCATGCTTGTGGCGCACATCGAGCTTGTCGAGCACTTCGGCGATCTTCTTGCGCGCCACCGCCGAGTCATCGACGAAGAACACTTTGGCGTCGGTGCCGGCCCCCAGCGGGGCGATGCTGCCGATGATCACTTCACCAAAGGTGTTCGAGAGAATCGTTTCGACATCGAGGATCGACACCAGCGTGCCATCTTCCAACTCGGTGATCGCGGTGATGAAGCTGGAGCCGCCGTTGGAGACGTTCTCCGGCGCGCGCACCCGGTCCCAATCGACGCGGATGATGCGATCGACTTCGTCGACCAGGAATCCCAGCGTGCGCTTGCTGTACTCGGTCACCATCATCGAGCCACCCAGCGGCACATCGCCATCGGCCAGCCCGAGCACGGTGCTCAGCGATAGTACGGGGATCACGTTGCCGCGCAGCGAGATCAGCCCTTCGACCCCTCTGGGCATGTTCGGCGCCTTGGTGATGAAGGGCGTCTTGGAGACTTCGCGCACCTTGAACACGTTGATCCCGAAAGTTTCGCCGGTCCCCAGGGAAAACAGCAGGATCTCCATGCGGTTCGAACCGGCGAGCTTGGTGCGGGCGTCGACATCGTCGAGCAAGCCCTTGTTTTCGGCGCCCAGCAGCGTGTCGTTTTTTCGGGTCTCGATCTTGCTCATTTTCGCGTCCTTGATTAAGCCGCTTCGGCGTCCATCCCGCCCTTGCTCAACAAACGGCGCAAGGTGGCGGACAGACGCTGGGGTTCGAACTTGGGCACATACTCATCCACGCCCACCGACAGCCCGAGCTGCTGGTTGGACATCCCGGACAGGGAGGAATGCATCAGCACCGGAATGCCTTCGAAGCGCGGATCGGACTTGATCTTCTTGGTCAGGATGTAGCCGTCCATTTCCGGCATTTCGATATCGGTCAGCACCACCTTGACCACGTCGCGCACCTTGCGTCCGGTGCTCTCGGCGACGCGGGCGATCTTCTCGAGTTCGTCCCAGCCCGCGCGCCCGTTGAAGGCCGCGATGCCACGCACGTTGAGCGCCTCCAGGGTGCGGGCGATCTGGGTGCGCGCCACCGAGGAGTCGTCGGCGTACAAGATGGTGAGGCCTTCCTCCGCCAGCGGCTCGATACCTTTGAACAGGTAGTCGTCCTCGGCGCCCGCGGTCTCGGCCAGCACCTTCTCCACGTCCAGCATCATGACCAGTTCCTTGTTCGGCAACTCGGTCACCGCGGTCACCAGTCCGCCCATCTTGGCGACCAGCATGGCGGGCGGCACGCGCATCTGTGACCAGTCGAGACGCAGGATGGTATCGACCGCCTCGACCAGAAAGCCCTGGGTGTGACCGTTGTACTCGGTCACGATCATGATTTCGCGCTCGGTGTCGGTGCCAATCCCGGTGTATTTGGCCAGATCGACCACCGGCACCAGCGCACCGCGCAAGCTGACCATGCCTTCAACCGAGGACGGCATGTCGGGGGCGGAGGTGATCTGCGGCGTGCGCATCACCTCGCGGACCTTGAACACGTTGATGCCGAAGGTCTCCCGGCGTCCGGTGCGGCTGTCGGTGCCGAGCGAGAAGAGCAGAATCTCCAGCTTGTTGGTCCCCGCCAGGCGGGTGCGTGCATCGATATTCTTTAGCAAGTCCGACATTTCAATTCTCCGACGGGGCCCGTGGTGGCGGGCTGGCGAGGCGCGGGTGGCATCACGTATGCCATTACTAACGGCATAGCGCCGCGCGACCTTTAGGCGCGGTAACCAATGCGGAAACCGCCCCAGTGACGGCCGTTGACGTACACCGGCGCAGACACGTCATGCATGATTTCACCGGTATCCCGGCGATAAGTCTGAATCAGGAACTCCAGCTCGTGCGCCCCGCACTGGCGACCCACCGGGTCGTCAAAGATGCGCTTGGTGCGGTTGTTCACGAAGTCCTTGTCGAAATCGCCGGTCAGCGGTTTGGCAAAGCAGTTGTTGTGGGTCGGCACGTAACCGCGCATGTCGCAGCCGATTGCATACACCACCTCGCCATTGCTGCCCAGCACCGCCTCCTGGACCGATGGAAAGAGTTCGTCGGCGAGCTTGTCGAAGGCGGTGGTGAATTTCTGCGGCTTGGTGTTCGGGATCGGGTCGTACTTGTTGGAAAACAGCGCTTCCATGCTGATCCGTTTCTGGGTCACCGCGCTCTCCAGCACCCGCCCGATGGCCTTCGCCGTGTTGGTCACCAGCGGCGGCATGCGGTTATGGATCGCCATGGCCTGTTCCCCCGCGTTGCCGAGCAGGAAGACCTTGCTGATGCCATGCAGGTTGGCCGCCAGCGCTTCCAGGTGATGCGCCTCCTCCAGCGTGCTGGAGGCACCTTCGGAGTTCTGCTCGACCATCGACATGATCTCGCGCACGTTGGCCACCACCCCATCGGCCTCGCGGCTCTGCGCCGCGATGGAGGTCGCGATGGCGTCGATTTTCTGCATGGTCTCGGTCGCGCCGAGGTTGATCTTCTCCAGCGCTTCCGCCGCCTGACGCGCCAGCGAGGCGCCGTTGCGGGCCTGTTCGGTGCCCTCCTCGATCGAGCCGATGGCGCTGCGCGTCTCTTCCTGAATCGCACCGATCATGGTGCTGATCTCGGTGGTCGCGGTGGAGGTCCGCTCGGCAAGCTTGCGCACTTCGTCGGCCACCACCGCAAAACCGCGCCCCTGTTCGCCCGCGCGAGCAGCCTCGATGGCGGCGTTGAGGGCCAGCAGATTGGTCTGGTCGGCGATCTCGCGGATCACCTGCACGATCCCACTGATCGCCTCGGAACGCTCACCCAGCGCGCCGATCACCTGCGCCGACTGCTCCACCGAACGGGCAATGCGCTCGATCTCGTCCGACGCCTGCGACACGATCTTGCCGCCTTCCATCGACAGCTCGCGGGCCTGCTGAGCGTTCTGCGCGGTCTGGGTGGCGTGAGCGGCCACCTCGTTCACGCCGGCGGTCATGTCCTCGATATTCTTGGCCATGTTTTCCGATGCCGTGCGCTGGGCGCGTGAACCTTCCGCCACTGTGCCGGCGTGGGACGACAGCTTGTCGGCCGCCTCCGCCACCCGGTCGGCGTCGAAGATCACCTTGCCGATGATCCCCTGAAAACTCTCGATCAGTTCGTTGAAGCGTTCGCCGCACGCACCCACCGGGCCTGCACCAAGGGAAACCCGATTGGACAGGTCGCCGTTGTGATGCATGTGCACGAAGGTCTGGGTGAGCGATTCAAGCGGGGCCAGCACGCGGGCGCGCATCAGGCCGCCGAGTGCCACCGCAATCACCGCCCCCGCCAACACGTTGGCGCCGATCAGTGTGGCGGACAGCGCAGCACCGCTGAGCACGGCCGCGCCGATGCCGGACAGCGCGATCACCCCACCGATGATTGCCAGCACGAGGTACATCCCCATGGTTCGCTCCTTTCCCGCTCTTTTTATTGGAAGCGGCGCACGCCCCCCAGCCAGCGCCAGTCCGATACACCGGGTTACGGTCAGGGTGATACTTTCTTTAGGGATCGTTTTGCATGAAATGCCTGCAAAACATGGGGGCGCGAGCGATACAGCGACATCGGCATCAAGCCGAAACGACGCACGCCGCCATCGCATCAACGATTGGCGGCGTAGCCGTGGGGAATGCGTACCCTTCGGCGCAGCGCTGCGCCGGTGGCAGATGCGTCAGGGCATCGAGAACAGTTTGCTGAAGTTGGCGATGTCGAGCACCTGGCGCACGCTGCCGCGCGCATTGACCAGGCGTACCTCGCGGCTGCCGCCCTTGGCCTTGTCACGCAGCATGAGGAGCATGCCCAGCGCGGAACTGTCGAGATAGGCCACATCGGCCAGATCGACATCCACCTGACCGCTCTCTTTCATCACTCGATCGACACCGTCGCGAAACTCCCGATGGGCGTTGAAATCGAAGCGTCCGCCGAGCTTCAACAATGTGCCTGCGGCGCTTTTGGTTACGATGACTTCCATGATTTTTACCTCTCTTCTGTGCTGATTCAGTGCTGTTCGCCAGGCCGGGTTACACCGCCTGACTGCCTTTCAAGCGGTTGAGTATGTGCTGCGAAATCGCGTTGAGCGACACCACCTCGGCGGCCGCCCCAATCTGTGCCGCCTCGCGCGGCATGCCATAGACCACGCACGAGGCCTCGTCCTGGGCAATGGTCCACGCACCGGCCTTGCGCATCGCCAGCAACCCACGCGCGCCATCCTTGCCCATGCCGGTCAGGATCACGCCAATGGCCGAACTGCCGGCGGATTCCGCCGCGCTGTTGAACAGCACATCGACCGAAGGGCGGTGACGATTGACCGGCTCTGCGCGGGAGAGCTCGCAGCAATAGGCGCCGCCCTTGCGCCTGAGCAGCAGATGGGAATGGCCCGGCGCGAGATAGGCGATGCCGGCGCGCACCTGCTCGCCGTTTTCCGCCTCCTTGACGTGCACCCGGCACAGTCCGTCGAGCCGCTTGGCAAACGAGCCGGTGAACATCTCCGGCATGTGCTGGGTCATCAGCACCGGCGGGCAGTGTTCCGGCAAATTGACCAGCACGTCGCGGATCGCCTCGGTGCCCCCGGTGGAGGCGCCAATGCAGATCAGCCGCTCCTCGAGAATCCGCGACGACAGCCGCGGCGCGCTGGAAGTGTTGCCAACCGGCGAGGTGGCGCGGCGGGCGGGGCCCAGCCGCGCCTTGCAGGCAGCGCGCAGCTTTTCGCAGATTTCGTCGCCGCTGGCGGAGAGCGCGCGCGTATCGGTGGCCACCGGCTTGGCGACAAAATCGACCGCGCCCAGTTCCAATGCGCGCAGGGTCGCCTCCGAGCCGCGCGAGGTCTGGCTGGAGATCATCACCACCGGCATCGGCCGCAGGCGCATCAGCTTGTCGAGAAAGTCCAGCCCGTCCATACGCGGCATCTCGATATCGAGGGTGAGTACGTCGGGATTGAGGGTCTTGATCAGTTCGCGCGCTTCGAGCGCATCGGCCGCGCTGCCGACCACTGTCATGTCCGGCTGGCGGTTGATGATGTTGGAGAGCAGCGCGCGGATCAGCGCGGAATCGTCACAGACAAGCACCTTGATCATGATCGCGCGCCCCTCACCCGAACAGCTCGACGTCGCCCGCCACGGGCTCATCGCGCAGTTGCTCGGCGTAGTCGCGCTCGCGGTCGAGCACGGTGCGGTTGTCGCGGGTGACCAGCTTTTTCATCAGCACCCGTCCTGAGGGGGGAAAGAAATAGAGCTTGCGGGGATACACGTCGTACAGGTCTTCGGCAATCACCGGGATATTTTCGCGCGCCAGATAGTTGCACACGAACTCGGCGTTGCGCTCGCCCACGTCGCTGGCGGTGAGCGAAGCCAGCACCCGCGCCCCGCCAAACACCTTGGCTTCGAGGTCCTCGCGCCGCGCGCCAAGCTTGAGCAGATGATTGATGAGGGTCTCCATGGCAAAGGCGCCATAGCGCGCCGAGGCCGACACCACTGGCGCGCTGGGGCCGCGCGAGGGCAACATGAAATGATTCATCCCGCCCATGCCACGGCGGGCATCGCGGATACAGGCCGACACGCAGGAACCCAGCACGGTCACCAGCACTTCATTGCCCTCGGTCACAAAATACTCGCCCGGCAGGATCTTGATCGCCTCGACATCGAAGCTGCGGTCGAAATAGCGGTTGGTCGCCAGGTGTCTGGAGAAGGCCTGCTCATCGGCGCGGGTCATGATTGCGTTCATACACCGTCCGGCCGCGCGAGCGGAACAGGTCCGCCGAGTGAAGGAAGCTTTCCGAGTGGCCGGCAAACAGCAGCCCCTCCGCACTGAGCAGCGGCGCAAAACGGCTCAGGATGGCGCGCTGGGTGGTCTTGTCGAAATAGATCATGACGTTGCGGCAAAAGATGAAGTCCACCGGACCGCTGACCGGATAGCGCGCATCGAGCAGATTGATGCGCTTGAATTCAAGCAGTCGCTGCAGCTCGGGCCGCACCCGCACATGCCCCTCCTGGGTGCCGGTGCCCTTGAGAAAGAAGCGCTGCACGCGGGCCGCCACCATGCGTTCGACCCGGTCTTCGCGATACACCCCGCGTCGGCCATGCTCGATCACCTGGGTGTCGATGTCGCTGGCGATGATCTTCACCGGTGGGCTCAAGGTGTTGAAAGCCTCGCAGGCGGTGATGGCCAGCGAATAGGGCTCCTCGCCGGTCGAGGCCGCCGCGCACCAGATGGTGATCGAGCGGGCATTGCGCATCTGCTTGAGGCGCTCGGCGAGAATGTCGAAATGATGCGCCTCGCGGAAGAATGAGGTGAGGTTGGTGGTCAGCGAGTTGGTGAAGGTTTCCCACTCGTTGCGGTCGCTTTCGAGGCGACGCAGGTAGTCGGCAAAACTGCGGTCTCCACAGGCCCGCAGGCGACGCGCCAGGCGGCTGTAAACCATGTCCTGCTTGGCGGGCGAGAGCGAGATGCCGGCGTGGGTGTGGATCAGCTGGCGCACCTTGTCGAAGTCCGCGCTGGTGAAGTGGAACTCGCGCGGCGGCATCGCAGGTGCGGACGGCGGCGGCGTCAGGTCGGCACGCGCTGCCGGGCGCGGTGGAATGCCGGCCCCGAATCTGGACTGGAAGCGATCGGTCACGGTCAGAATTCCTCCCACTCGTCATCAACCCGCAGCCCCGAGATGCGCTTGACCTTGGGCAGCGGTGCACTTTGATCGTTGCGCGGCGCGCGCGGCGCCGGGCGCACCGGCAGGGACGACACCGAGGAGGCCGGGCGGATCGACTTTTCCGCGACCGACGGCGTCTCGCTGACCGCCTCGTCGGCGGTCGACAGGCGGAAGATGGCGACCGCCTCGACCAGCGAATGCGCCTGGTCTTCAAGACTCTCCGCCGCCGCCGCGGCCTGTTCGACCAGCGAGGCATTTTGCTGGGTGACCTCGTCCATCTGCGACACCGCGTTGGTGACCTGATCGATCCCCTCGGCCTGCTCCCGGCTGGCAGTGCTGATGTCGCTCACCAGGCTGGAGAGCCGTTTGAAGTTCTCGACCACCAGTTCCATGCTCTCGCCGGCATGGAGGACCATGTCGGCGCCGTGTTCGATCTTGTCGGTCGAATCGGCGATCAGGGATTTGATCTCCTTGGCGGCTTGCGCGCTGCGCTTGGCGAGCGCGCGCACTTCGGAGGCCACCACCGCGAATCCGCGCCCCTGCTCGCCCGCCCGCGCGGCCTCGACCGCCGCGTTGAGGGCCAGCAGATTGGTCTGGAACGCGATCGAATCGATCACCCCGACGATCTCGCTGATGTGTTTGGCCGAGGTCTGGATCTCGCTCATGGTGGTGATCGCCTCCTGCATCTTGCGACCACTTTGCGCCGCCACCCCGTTCGATTCCTGTGCCAGATCCCGAGCCTTGCGGGCATTGTCGGCGCTCATCCGCACGGTGGCATTGATCTGCTCCATCGAGCTGGCGGTTTCTTCCAGCGCCGCCGCCTGCTTTTCGGTGCGCTGCGACAGATCGGTATTGCCGGCGGAAATCTCGCTGGCCGCCGCGTTCATCGCCTCGGTGGTCTCCTTGATCTGCCCCACCATCTCGCGCAGGCGCTCCACCGTGGTGTTGGTGTCGTCCTTGAGCTGGCCGAAAGTGCCCGCATAGTCCGCCGCGATGGTCGTCGTCAGGTCGCCCCGGGCGACCGCGTTGAGCGCGCCGGCCACATCGGTCAGCCCGGCGGAGATGATTTCCATCAAACGGTTGAGCCCATCGGACAGACGCAGCAAGAAGCCTTCCTTGTGATCGGAGGCGATGCGCCGGGTGAAATCGCCGCTCGCCGCCGCCTCGACCAGCCGCTCGACATCGTCCTCCACGGTCACCTCGCTGGTCCGGTCGCGCCATTCGATGGCCGTCCCCAGGCGACGCCCCTCGGCATCCGGCACCGGCGTGAGCACCAGGGTGAACACCCGGCCACCGATCTGCAGGGTGTCGTGCCGGCTCTGCTGCAGCCCGTCGATGGCGCCCTGCCCGAGCACCTCTTCGCTGCCAAAGACCGCGACGTTGCCGCCCATCAAGGCCTGCGCGCTGAACGCCGGGCAGGCGCTTTGCAGGTCGGCCTCGGCGGCGTCGAACATGCGCGAGATGGCGCTGTTCATGTAGATGATCTCGCGCGAGCGATCGATGATCATCACCCCGGTGGCGACGTTGTCCAGCCCGATCTTGATGCGCTGGATCTGCTCGGCCGTCCGGCGCGCTTCGCTCATGTCGAAGCCGACCTTGATCTGCATCGATTTGGCCGCATCCAGAATCCGTCCCGCCTCGTCATGACGCGTGGTTTCGATCACCGAATCGAGACGGCCGCTGCTCATCTCGAGCAAGGCCGCGTAGGCGGTATCGACCGGCTTGAGGACCACCCGCAGCAGCATCAACCCGGCCGCCAGCGCCATCCCCAGACCGATGACCACCAGTGCGGAGACAATCCCGACAAAGCTGCCGGCATCGTCCACCGCGCCGCTCACATGGCTGGAGGCCTCGGCCAGTTCCTCGGCCACCAACGCCCCGACCTTGCCGGAGACCGGATCGATGGCCGGGTAGAGCGCGTCGATCACGAACGCGTCGAGCGCCAGCCGGTCGCCCCGGCGCAGAATGTCCTTGAGGCGGTCGATCGCATCGTCGGCGGCCTGCATGCGCTGCACGGTCGCCCCCACCTGAGCGGCCAACGCGGTCGAATGGGGCAGCGCGGCATACGCCTGCCAGTGCACTCCAATGTCTTGCTGGGCGGCCTCGATGCGCTTGAGCCCCTCGTTGAAGCTCAGGTTGCCGTTGCGCGCCTGGTGGGTGGTGTCGACGATGTCCACCGCGTACTTGTCGACCGCCACCTTGAGATGCCCGAGAGCCACCAGCCGGTTTTCGTACATTGCGCGCAACGCGGTTTCCTGCCCTTTCATCCCGAGCAGCGCGGTGCCGCCGATCAGCGCCATGAAGGCGCCCAGCACCACCGCGACGGCAAACATCTTGCGACGGATAGGCACCTGCGCGAACCACCGCGCGAGTGAAAAACCGGACGACACGACGTGCCCGTCACGGATCGCCAGATGCGCCGCGCGGCCGTCGCGAAACAGTTGATATGCCGGTGCGACTTGCTCCACCACCCGGCGCGATGCGCGGGTACGCACCGACAGATAGCCGACAATCTCGCCCTGCTCGCGCACCGGCGTGACGTTGGCCCGCACCCAGTAGAAATCCCCGTTCTTGCAGCGGTTCTTGACGTAGCCGGTCCACGGGCGGCCTGCCTTGAGATTGACCCACAGGTCCTCGAACGCCTCCACCGGCATGTCCGGGTGGCGCACGATGTTGTGCGACTGGCCAAGCAACTCCGACTCCGAGAACCCGCTCACCTCGATGAAATCGCGGTTGATGTAGGTGATCCGGCCCTTGAGGTCGGTCATCGACACGATTGAGTGGGTGTCGCTGAGTTCCACCTCGTGGTCGGTCACCGGCATGTTGGTCTTCATCGGGGGTCCTTGCTTGGGTCGATCCTGCGGCGCGCTGCCTGTCCGGGCCGCTCCGGACTTGAAGGTATTTACGGCGCCAATCGCGTCTTCTTGACCTTCCGGATCAGCCCTGCGCGCAGGCCTGCGGCGCGTCGACCAGGGCCATGTCCGGCGACAGCAACAGGCGCTCGATGTCCATGACGATCAGCATGCGCTGGTCGAGCGCGCCCAGCCCGAGGATGTAGTCCGCCCCCACCTGGGCCGAAAAATCGGGGGCCGGCCGAATCGCCGCCGGCGGCAGCGCCATCACGTCCGACACACTGTCCACCACCACCCCGACCACCCGCTCGCCGACGTTCAAAATGATGACCACAGTGAACGCGGTATAGCTCGCCTGCCCCACCCCGAACTTGATGCGCAGGTCCACAATCGGCACGATCGTGCCCCGCAGGTTGATGACCCCTTTGATGAAATTGGGCGCATTGGCGATGCTGGTGACCGCGTCGTAACCACGGATCTCCTGCACCTTGCAGATGTCGATGGCGTACTCTTCCGCGCCGAGGGTGAAGGTCAGAAACTCATCGGCCGCGACCTCCTCGTCGGGGATCGCGCCCGGCGCTGCGGCGGGGTGAAGATGCATCGAAACTCTCCCGGATGTGTTGCCAGAAACAACGGCCGGGGGCGGGCCTACTTGAATGGAGATCGGCGGGCGGCGCGCCTCACGCCACGGCCCGCAAGCGCTGGCGGGCGCCGGCGACGAGGCTGGCGGTATCGAGGATCAGCGCGACCCGGCCATCGCCCATGATGGTGGCACCGGAGATGCCATCCACCCGCCGGAAGTTGGCCTCCAGCGACTTGATCACCACCTGATGCTGGCCGATCAGCTCGTCCACGAACAGCGCCGCCTTGATGCCATCGGTCTCGACCACCACCATGATCCCGGCGCTCCAGTCGGTCTGCGCCTCGCCGACCGCAAAACGTTCGTACAAGGGCACCACGGTGAGATATTCGCCGCGCACCTGAATCAGCCGGTCGACCCCCGAAATGCTGTGCACCATCGCGCGCGTCACCTGCAGCGACTCGACCACTGCATTGAGCGGCACGATGTAAGTCTCCGCACCCACCCGCACCGACATCCCGTCGAGAATCGCCAGCGTCAGCGGCAGGTGCACCGCGATGCGGGTGCCGACTCCGGCCATCGATTCGATCTCGACTCGGCCACCGAGGGCCGAGATGTTCTTCTTGACCACATCCATGCCCACCCCGCGCCCGGACACTTCGGTGATCTGCGCGGCGGTGGAAAAACCCGGCGCGAAGATCAGCTGCCACACCTCGCCATCGCTGAGCGTGTCGGGCGCGGCAATGCCCCGCTCGCGCGCCTTGTCGAGAATCCGCTCGCGGTCCAGGCCGGCGCCATCGTCGATCACCTCGACCACCACGTTGCCGCCCTTGTGAGCGGCCGCGAGGGTGATCGTGCCGCTCGCCGGCTTGCCTGTGGCGAGGCGCGTCTCGGGCGTTTCGATGCCGTGATCGAGGCTGTTGCGCACCAGATGGGTGAGCGGATCGGCGATGCGCTCGATCAACCCCCGATCGAGTTCGGTGGTCTCGCCGCGAGTCTTGAGCTCGACCTGCTTGCCGAGCTTTTGCGACAGATCGCGCACCACCCGCGGGAAGCGCGTGAACACCGACGAGATCGGCATCATCCGGATCGACATCGCCGAGGATTGCAACTCGCGGGTGTTGCGCTCCAGCAAGGCCAGCGCGTTGACGAGCGCCTCGTTGGCGATCGGGTCAATCCGGCTCGACGATTGCTGCAGCATCGCCTGGGTGATGACCAGCTCGCCGACCATGTTGATCAGCTGATCGACCTTGTCGACGCTGACCCGGATCGAATTGTCGCCCTTCGGCTTGCGCGCGGTGGACGGCGATGCCGGCGCATCGTCTGGCGCTTCAGCGACCGGCGACGGGGCCTCGGCAACAGTCGTGCTGACGACGGGCAGCGGCCCGAAAAAACCGAAGGCTTCGTCTTCTGCATCCTCCGCTGCCGATGCGGCCGGCAGATCGAAGAATCCGAAAGCTTCATCTTCATCATCCGTTTCTTCCGCGATCGTGGGCGCAGAGTCACTGCCCTCGTCGAGGGGCACGATCACCACCGAGCGCGGATCGGCCATGAAGTCGAGCACTTCGCGCACCTCCGCCTCGCCCAGCAGGGTGTCGATGGCCAGCCGCCACTGCCCGTGCAGCGCCTCGGGCAAGGGCTCCTCCAGCACCTCCACCGCGCCCAGCCGGCCGAGCTCCTCGAGCATGTTGCTCATCAGCTCGCGCTGACCCGCCACCTGCGGATCGGGCACGAAGCGCAGTTCCAGCCGGCACATGTCAGCAGGCCGTTCAGGCGCAGGCTTTGGCCTCGGAATGATTGTTGAGGGCGGCGCCGATGGCGCGTCACACAACGCGCCGAGCCGCTCGCGAATCTGCGTCGCCGCGGCCGGATCGGCCTTCTGCCCGCCACGATGCTCCACCAGTTGCGCGCGCAGCACATCGCCCGCGCTCAGGCAGGCATCGACCATGTCGGTGCTGAGCGCCAGCTCGCCCTTGCGCACCCGGTCGAGCAGGGTCTCCATGACATGGGTGACCTGCATCATGTCGTCGAAGCCGAAGGTGCCGCTGGAGCCCTTGATCGAGTGCGCGGCGCGGAAGATGGCGTTGAGGTCTTCGCTGTCGGGCGCGGTGAGGTCGAGCGCCACCAGGAGCGCCTCCATCTGCGCCAGATGTTCGTCGGATTCGTCGAAGAACACCTGGTAGAACTGGCTCATGTCAATCGCCATGAGCGCCTCCCCGGATTGCCGCCATGACCATCAGGATCACCCGATGACTTTCTTGACCACTTCGATCAGCTTCTGCGGATCGAAGGGCTTGACCAGCCAGCCGGTGGCGCCGGCGGCGCGGCCCTGCGTTTTCATCTCGGCGGACGATTCGGTGGTCAGCATCAGGATCGGCACATCCCGGTAGGCCGGCATCGCGCGCAGCGAGCGGATCAGGGTCAGCCCGTCCATGCGCGGCATGTTCTGATCGGTCAGCACCAGGCTGAATTTGCCCCCCCGCGCCTTGGCCAGACCATCCATCCCGTCGACCCCATCGACCACCTCGTACCCCACGCTGTTGAGCGTGAATGACACCATCTGGCGAATCGACGCCGAATCGTCTACTGCGAGAATGGTCTTTGCCATTGTGATCGTCCTTTCGAAGGCTAAAACAATTCAACCGCGCCACTGGCGACGTTGTTTGCGTGTTTGACCGGATTGCTGGCGCCCATGGCGGAGAGCGCATGGAGCGACTGGCACACCTGGCGCGCCTGCGCGGAGAGCGCGTCGAAGGCGGCCTCATCGCGCGCCTGCGGCGCCGACTGCATGACCGCCCCAAGCTCCGCCAGCGCGGCGCGCATGCCGCCCAGGCGGTGGCCGACATGGCCGATCAACTGTGAGGCCATGTCCTGAAACTGCAGGGCGGTGACCGCCTGACGCAGCTCAGCATCCATTTCCCCCGCCGTCGCGGAAAGGTCGCCGTCCGTCCCATCATGGGACTGGGCCGCGCGCGCATGCAGGGCGTGAAAGCTGGCAGAGAGCTGTTCGATCGCGTCGGCGAGCACCTTGTCCACCCGCTCGCATTCGGCGTCGATGGCCAGAAACTGACGATCGAATTCGCCAACGCATTGCTCGACCGCCGCCAGGAAATCATCGCGCCGCTCGTCGGCCGCCGCGCCATCGGCCGGCACCCGGACCGCCTCGTCACGCATGCCACCAAACGCCCACCAGCCCGCGCCCACCAGCAGCGCGACGATCCACACCTGCTCGCCGGTCACTTCAAGAACGCGGCTTCCGATCGCCACCACGGCGGTCCATGCCACGCCGGCTGCGATCCGGGAAAAACGTGTCATTGACATGTCCGATTGCTCTTGAAGGGGTTGATCCGCACTGCAAGATATATCGTCCATGCCCCCGGTGACTTTAGTCAGCCAGACCACCGCAGGCGGGTCCGGCGCACCGGGCGAACGACCGATTTAGCGCTGTGAGGGCATGATGATGCGCGGCCGCATCTGACTGCGCGGGCGATCTTCGAAGTCTCTGCGGCTGGGCTCGGGCGGCGCGGTTTCCGCCGGCGGCAGGGTCACCCGCGGCCTGGCCGACTGTGCGGCGCCAATGCCGTCCTGAAAGCGGGTCTCGTCGAGCGGCGCGCCGCTGTTGACGCTCATCCGCGCGTTGTCCCCCAGCACCGCCTGTTCGGTCTGACGGTTCATGACGATGATGCTGATCCGCCGGTTGGACGGATCGTAGGGATCGTCCGGCTTGAAGGGAATGATGTCGGCGAGGCCGACCACGCGAATCACCTTGCCGTCCTCCAGCCCGCCGGCCACCAGCTCGCGGCGCGAGGCGTTGGCACGATTGGACGACAGCTCCCAGTTGGAAAATCCGCCGCTGCCGCCAGCGTACTGGCTGGCATCGGTGTGGCCCGACAGACTGATGCGGTTGTCCACGCCGTTGAGCGCGCTGCCGATGGCGTGCAGCAGGTCCCGGGTGTAGGGCTGCAGACGGTCGGAGGCCTGGGCGAACATCGGCCGGTTTTGCTCATCCACGATCTGGATGCGCAGCCCTTCGACGGTGATGTCCATGATCAGCTGGTTTTTCATCGCGCGCAGGGTCGAACTGGCCTCGATCAGCGCCTCGATCTGACCCTTGAGGTCGACCAGCTGGGCGCGCTCCTGCATCTCGAACTGCTTGGCGTCTTCCCCTTTGGGCGATTCGGCCGGATCGTTGGCGGCATCCAGATTGATGGTCTGCTTGCCTTGCACGTCGCCGCGCTTGACCTGCCCCACCGAGCGGGTCAGATCTTCGCCGCCGCCCTTGATGATGCTGGAGCTGTCGCCCGATCCCGAGCCCCCGCCCATCCCGACCTTGAGCGGGTTGTCGAAGAATTCGGCGATTCCTTCCATGTCGCCCTCGGCGGTCGAGCCGAGCAGCCACATGAGCAGGAAGAAGGCCATCATCGCGGTCACGAAGTCGGCATAGGCGATTTTCCACGCGCCGCCGTGCGCGCCGCCGCCGCCTTTCTTGATCTTCTTGACGACAATCGGTTGTTGGGTATCGTCACTCATGAGTCATGGATCGCATGCTTGCGTTGATGAGGCTCAACCCTTGCGGTTCTTCACCTCTTCCTCCAGCTCGCTGAAGGACGGGCGGTCGGTCGAGTACAGCACCTTGCGGCCGAACTCGATCGCCACCTGCGGCGCGTAGCCGTTCATGCTGGCGAGCAGCACCACTTTCATGCATTCGTAGATCTTGCCGCCCTCTTCCACCTTCTGTTCGAGCTGGCCGGCAATTGGCGCGACAAAGCCGTAGGAGACCAGAATCCCGAGGAAGGTCCCCACCAGCGCGCCGCCGATCATCTTGCCGAGCACCGCCGGCGGCTGACCGACCGAGCCCATCACGTTCACCACCCCCATCACCGCCACCACGATACCGAAGGCCGGCACCGAATCGGCGACCTTGGACATCACGTGGGCCGGTCCGTGGGCCTCGTGGTGATGAGTCTCGATCTCCATATCCATCAGGTTCTCGATCTCGAAGGCGTTCAGATTGCCGCCCACCATCATGCGCAGGTAGTCGGTGAGGAATTCGACCGCGTGATGATCGGCGATGAAATTCGGGTATTTGGAGAAGATCGGGCTGCTCTCGACGTTCTCGATGTCGCCCTCGATCGACATCAAACCCTCCTTGCGCACCTTGGAGAGAATTTCGTACATCAAGGACAGCACATCGATGTAGAACGCCTTGTTGTAGGCCGAGCCTTTGAGCACCGATGGCAGCGCGCCCACCGTGGACTTGATCGCCTTGATCCCGTTGCTGGCCACGAAACCGCCGATCATCAGACCGACGATGGCGATGTACTCGGTGGGCACCCACAGCGCCGCCAGCGAACCGTGAACGGCGTAGGTGCCGAGCGATGCAGCCAGCACGATGACGTATCCGATGATGAGAAACATCGAAGCATCCCTTGTTCTTGTAGGCCAGATTTGCAGCGACGGCGTCCGTCTCGCGAGCGCTCACACGGCCTCGCCGCATGTGGCTGCTAACGACGCTGCCAAGCGAAACTTGAGCACCCGAATCCGGCGCAGACTGACCCGCGCGAGTTGCGAGCGCGCATAAAAAAGCCGCCGGAAACTTCCGGCGGCATATAACCCCTTGCTGAGCAAGGAGGAGGTCAGACCATGGCAGTACGATCAGAGGCACCCTTGCGCGTGCGGCGGCCCTTTCCGGCGCGCGAAGGCATATTGCACAGGCCGCACACAAACTCATGCGTCGGGTCATACGCATGCGCGACGTAATGTCCGCCGCAGCACGTGCAGGTGGCCTGTTGAAGCAAATCGGCATCGAAGAAGCGCACCAGGGTCCACGCCCGGGTGAGGCTCAGCACTTCTTCCAGATCCTCCGCCTCGATGTGGTCGAGGTAGAGGCGGAAACTCTTGAGGATGGCGTCCAGATCGTTCAGCCCGGCCTCATGCTTCATGAAGCGGAAGAAGGACATGAACAGCGAGGAATGCACGTTCGGCTGCCAGGTCATGA
>JAGRFO010000230.1 GCA_020446005.1 Rhodocyclaceae bacterium
GGCCGTTAGCCGGCATCCTGCTCTGCGGGGCCCGGACTTTCCTCGATACGCTTGCGCGCGTCGCGACTGCCTGGCGAACTTCCCGGCGCGGATTATAGCGCCTCGGCCAGCTCGCCGGACCAGTGATGCACCGGGACCGGCGCGCGATCGCCCAGCGGCCGGAACTGGCGCGTGTCGGCGTAATAGCTGCGCAGCGCGCTATCCTGCACCACTCCGGGAATGCCGAGCAGGGGTAGCGGCGCGAAGGCCGCCGGGGAGAGGGACGCACGGACATCGCCAAAGAACCCGGCCAGCCAGTCGTCGAGGGATCGCAGCAGCGTCGACAAAGGCCGCGCCAGCACATCACCGGGCGCAGCCAGATACAACACCTTGGCGCACAAGCCGTTGAACGGCGCACGCAGTTGATCGTAGCTGGCGTGGCCGAACAGGACGAAACGGGTCGCGCGCATCAGGCGCTTGCGTGCGCCCCACAGCACCGCGTCCCACTGATGACGCGCCAGCGCGTCCAACAATTCCGGCGAATCGCCGACCACGACCATCCCGCACTCGTCGAACTGGGTGAGCGCATCGCGGACCGCGCCGCGGGCGCGCGAGCCGTCCGCCTTCGCGCGCGTCAGTTCGTGCATGTGACGTGCGTTGAGCGCCGCCTTGGCACGCGGGAAGATCGCCCACACCAACGCGTTGAAGTAGTCGTGCCAGTTGTCAGCACGGGTCGCCACTTCGCCGGTCGAGAACACCGCGTGCTCATAAGGCACGTCCTGATGGCCCGGCGGCACGAAGCGCACCGGCAGGCCCTGTCCGTTCACCGGCGCGGTGCGATGCGCCCCGATCAGCCCGTTGAGCCGCGCCAGCGAGGGCAGCCGGTCGCCACTGGCGCGCAGCAAATCACCGAGGGGTTCGTATAACATCCGACCGGCCAGCGCTTCGGGCTGGAGCGCGTCGGGTCGGCCGTTCACTTCACCGTCCCGCCCGTCACGGCTTCAAACACCATCACGCCGTCGCGCATCCGGAAGCTGCCCACCAGCGGGCCTGGCGGCGAGGCCGGCGGATCGTTCCAGTCCTGCACCTGACATTTTTCGGTGCTGGCCAGATACCAGCGGGACCCCTGCTTCAGCGCCCACAGCCGGTCGCCGGCCTCGTACACCTCCATCTCGGGGCCGCCACCATTGCCCGGCCAGATCGCCACCCGCCGCTGACATTTGGGCAATCGCGCCGCGATCACTGCCTGGTCGATCTCGTCGGACCACGCCCAGCGCTGCTCGCGCACCAGCATCAGCGCGTGATCCTTGCCATCGACCTTGTAGGCGGTGGCCGAGTTTTCGCAGCCGGCGAGCAGGCCTGCCAGCACGGCCATGAGCAGGAGTCGGGGAAAGAGTTTCATGAGCAGGCAGTCAGGTGAGCGTCCAGGCGACGCTGCCACCGGCGCGCAGCGGCACCAGCGGATCGCCGTCGAGATAGTCCACCGTCGCCGGCACCGGCCAGTCCTGCCGGGTCAGCGTGATGGTGTCGGGATTGCGCGGCAGGCGGTAGAAATCCGCGCCGAAGTGGCTGGCGAAGCCTTCCAGCCGGTCGAGCGCGCCAGCGGCGTCAAAGGCTTCGGCGTACAGCTCGATGCCGGCGTGCGCGGTGTAGCACCCGGCACAGCCGCAGGCCGCCTCCTTGGCACCGCGCGCATGCGGCGCGGAATCGGTGCCGAGGAAGAACTTGGGGTTGCCGGAGGTGGCCGCGGCCACCAGCGCCTCGCGGTGCAGCTCGCGCTTGAGCACCGGCAGGCAGTAGTGATGCGGATTGATGCCGCCGGCAAAGATCGCGTTGCGGTTGAGCAGCAGGTGGTGCGCGGTGATCGTCGCCCCCACGTTGGGGCCGGCCGCGCTCACGAACTGCGCCGCCTCGCGCGTGGTGATGTGCTCGAAGACGATGCGCAGCGCCGGGTAGTCCTGGACCAGACGCGCCAGCACACGATCGATAAAGAAGCGCTCGCGATCAAAGATATCAACGTCAGCATGGGTTACCTCTCCGTGAACACACAACACCATCCCCGTCGCCTCCATCCGCGCCAGCACCGGCCGGACCTTGTCGATGGCGGTCACGCCGGCGTCGGAGTTGGTGGTCGCCCCGGCCGGATAGAGCTTGACGGCATGCACGACGCCGCTGGCCCGCGCGCGGTCGATTTCGTCGGGAGACGTGTTGTCTGTGAGGTACAACGTCATCAGCGGATCGAACTTGAACCCGGCCGGCACCGCGGCCAGGATGCGCTCGCGGTAGGCCTGCGCCTGCGCGGTGGTGACCACCGGCGGGCGCAGGTTGGGCATGATGATCGCGCGACCGAAACGGCGCGCGGTGTCGGGCACCACCGCGGCCAGCGCGGCGCCATCGCGCACATGCAGGTGCCAGTCGTCGGGGCGGGTCATCGTCAATGTTTGCATCGCACAGTCTCGCTTTTGGGTCGGGCCGGATTATAGGCCGGCATCAGCGCTTGAGCTCCAGCGCGCGCGCGTAGAGCGCATTGCGCGGCGCACCGCTGATCGCCGCCGCCAGCCGCGCCGCGCTTTTCACCGGCATTTCGTCGAGCAGCAGCGTCAGCACCCGCTCGGCCTCCGGGTCGAGCCCCTCGCACGGCGGCGCGCCCGCTACCACCAGCACGAACTCGCCGCGCAGGCGGTTCGTGTCGGCGGCGAGCCAGGCCGCAGCCTGCGCGAGCGGCATGCGCACGATCTGCTCGTGGAGCTTGGTCATCTCGCGCGCGATCAGCAGCTCGCGTGCGCCGCCGAAGGCCTGCTCCATGTCGGCCATGCACTCGGCGATGCGATGCGGCGCCTCGTAGAACACCA
>JAGRFO010000231.1 GCA_020446005.1 Rhodocyclaceae bacterium
TAGACCATCATCAGCGCACCGACGAGCACCAGGGCAATGCCGTAATCCAGCCCAAACAGCAGCTTGATGAGCTGACCGGCACCAACCATCTGCGCTACCAGATAAAAGCACACCACCATCAGCGAGCTGACCGCCGCCATGGTGCGAACCTTGCTCTGGTTGAGGCGGTAGGCGGTGATGTCGGCAAAGGTGAATTTGCCCAGATTGCGCAGACGCTCGGCCATCAGGAACAGAATCACCGGCCAGCCGACAAAGAACGCGATCATGTAGATGTAGGCATCAACACCGCGGGTATACATCATCGCGGTCAGGCCCAGCAGAGTGGCCGCCGACATGTAGTCGCCGGCAATCGCCAGCCCGTTCTGGAAACCGGTGATGCCACCGCCTGCGGTGTAGAAGTCAGACGTCGTCTTGGTGCGGCTGGCCGCCCAGTAGGTAATGCCCAGCGTCATCAGCACGAACAGCAGGAACATGCCAATGGCGGTCAGGTTGATCGGCTGCTTGGTGGTCTGGCTGATCGCATCGCCGGCAAAGGCGCTGGCGCTGAACAGGCTCGCACCGAGTACAAACAGACGGGTTGAGATGTGCGCGTTCATCATTGCGTCTCCTTGGTGGCGGCGTTGACGATCTCGGCATTCAAGGCGTCAAACTCGCCGTTAGCGCGACGCACGTAGAGCAGCGTCAGAATCCAGAACGAGATGAACTGGAACAGACCGGCGCAAATGCCGATCGTGATGTTGCTGCCTTCAAACGGACGCTTCGCCAGCAGGTCGGGCGCAAAGGCCACAAACGCCACGAAGCTGAAGAAAACAATGAAAACGATTGCTGACAAAAACCACGCAAAGCGGCCCCGCCGGCTGACTAACTCGTCAAACTTGGGGTTGCTGCGAATGCGTGCATAGGTTGCACTAGACATGACACCCTCCCTCGACACCCTCAGACCAAAATTGGAGAACTGCTATTTTCGTTGCCACCCTTCGCACACCCATGCGATCGGGTCGCGACATCATATATCATCCATAAGATTCCATACCAGAGCGTACTGAACTTTTTTTCGCATTGCACAAAAAAATAATTCTTTCAAATCATTGTATTAACAAGATCAATGTCTCGTTGCACAAAGTCTGATCAGGATCAATGAAATGCCCGGAAAAATTGGTTTCAGTTACGCGGACCGCATCGTCACCGTCATCCTCGACAACCCCGGCAAGCGCAACGCCATCGATGCCGCCATGTGGCAGATGCTGCGCGACACGCTGCTGCGCGCCAGCGACGATCCGGAAGTCCGCTGCGTGCTGATTCGCGGCGCTGGTGACGAGGCCTTTGCCGCCGGCGGCGACATCGAGGAATTCGCCACCGTGCGGGCGACCGTCGAGGACGCCCTGCACTACCACGACACACTGGTCGCCTCGGCGCTGGAGGCCATCCGCCAGTGTCCGATCCCGACCATCGCCGCCATCCGCGGCGCCTGCATCGGCGGCGGGCTGGAAATCGCCGGCTGCTGCGACATCCGCATCGCCGGCCACTCGGCGCGCTTCGGCGCCCCCATCAACCGGCTCGGCTTCTCGATGTATCCGGGCGAAATGGCCGGCCTGCTCGATCTCGTCGGCCCCGCCGTGCTGCTCGAAATACTGCTCGAAGGACGCATCCTCGACGCGCAGGAGGCGTACGCCAAAGGGCTGGTCTCGCGGGTGGTCGACGACCACGCCGTCATCGATGCAGCGCGCGCCACGGCCGCGCGGATTGCGGCCGGCGCCCCGCTGGTGGCCCGCTGGCACAAACACTGGGTGCATCGGCTGATGCGCGCCGATGCGCTGAGCGAAGCCGAAAAACGTGCCGCCTTCGACTTTCTGGAGACCGACGACTACCGCGAAGGCATGGCCGCCTTCGCCGCCAAGCGCGATCCCAAATTCACCGGGCGCTGAAGCCCGCCGGACTTAGCCGCCAAACACGCTGTGCAGCATCTTGATGCTGAGCAGGACCAGCACCCCGGCAAAAATCTTTTTGAGTGACGCCACCGGCAGCCGGTGCGCCAGCCGCGCGCCCAGCGGCGCGGTAAACATGCTCACCACGGTAATCAGCACCAGCGCCGGCAGATAGATGAAGCCGAAGGTGTGCGGCGGCGTGCCTTCCACCCCCCAGCCATTGATCACATAGCCGGCCGTGCCCGCCAGTGCGATCGGCAGACCGATGGCCGCCGAGGTGCCGATGGCGTTCTGCATCTTGACGTTGCACCAGGTCATGAATGGCACCGACAGCGACCCGCCACCGATGGCCACCAGCGCGGAGATGCCGCCAATCCCCAGCCCAACGCCGGCCATCCCGAGGGGGCCGGGCAACTCGCGCTGAGGCTTGGGCTTGATGTTGAGCAGCATCTGGGTGGACACGTAGGCCATGAAGCAGGCGAAAAAGATCGCCAGCGGCTTGGAGGCCACGTGCGAGGCGATGAAGGTCGCCCCAAAGGTGCCGACCAGAATGCCCGGGGTGATGAAGCGCACCACATCCCAACGCACCGCGCCGTGGCGATGATGCGCCCGCAGGCTCGACACCGAGGTCATCACGATGCCGGCCATCGAGGTCCCCAGCGCCATGTGCACGATCTTGTCCGCCGGAAAGCCCTGTGCCACGAACAGGGTGGTCAGCACCGGCACCATGATGCCGCCGCCGCCAACCCCCAGCAGACCCGCGAAGAAGCCCACGAAAGCTCCCAGCACGGGGTAGGACAGCCACCACAGATCAAAGCTCATCGGGGTCAAGTCCCATCAGGCGGGTGAGGATGAAACGCCATTCGTCGGGATCCACCGGCGTAATCGACAGCCGGTTGCCGCGCGCCAGCACGCGCATGTTCGCCAGCGCAGGCTCGGCGCGCAGCGCGGCCAGCTCGATCAGCGCCGTCTTGCGCACCAGTTTCACATCCACATTGAACCAGCGCGGCGCATCAGGCAGGGATTTGGGATCGAAGAAGCGACTGCTCGCGTCGAACTGGCTCGCGTCCGGATAGGCCGGCGAAGCGATCGTCGCAATCCCGGCGATGCCCGGCTGGGGACACCCCGAGTGATAGAAAAACGCCCGGTCGCCCGGCGTCATCTGCTGCATCATGAAATTGCGCGCCTGATAGTTGCGCACCCCGTACCAGGCCACCGTCTGCCCGGGCAGCGCGGCCAGATCGTCGATGGAGCAATCGGCCGGCTCCGATTTCATCAGCCAGTAGCGCACCTGCAATCTCCCGGCACCGCGGCGGTGGCGCAACAAAAAAGGCGCGGTGCACTCACCGCGCCTTCTTGTTAGGTCCCCCGCAATGCCGTCCCGGCCGGGCATCCTGAACCGAAGATTCAGGTCGGTCGCATTCCTGACGCTTCAGGCACACCCGCGAAGGGGTGCGCGCAACGGCATACTTCCGGTCTGCAGCCACGTCGCTAGACATTGGTTCAAGGAATCTACGGCCGACACAAACACCGCAGGGGATTGATCGGAACCGGCCCAGGCCATGGCCTAGAACAGTTTTTCCTGTTGCGCCAGAACATCGTCCAGACGCGAACTGATGGTTTCGATTCTACGCTTCATGCCCGGCATGTCAAACCCGCCCGAGCGTTGAAACTGGAGAAATTCATGGGCGATGTTGAGCGCCGTCATGATCGCCAGTTTCTCGCCGCTGGCCTGGGTTTTCTGCCCCAGATCGAGCAGCTTGTCTTCCAGAAAACGCACCGCCGACTCAAGCCCGGCGCGCTCTTCGGGCTGGCAGCCGACACGATATTCCTTGCCCAGCAGATTGATGTCGAGGGTTTCCACGCTCAGGCCTCCGGCAGGGATTCGAGCACCGCGTCGACGCTGCGGATGGCGCTTGCCAGCTTGCCCGCCAGGCGCGTGTTGTCGGCCTGCAGCGCGGCGACGCGGGATTTGAGCTCGCGATTCTCACGCTTGTGCGCCTCGAACAGCCGCACCAGCTCGTTGATCTGTTCTTCGAGATAATCGATATCGTCGTCCATGGTCGGCATGTTAGTGAGCCTCGCCCGGCGCGGTCAAGCCAGGAGTGCGGACAACGCCGGCGCATGCGCGGGCCCAAAGCTCGCGGCCAGCCGCCCCCCATCCAGATGGCGCGCCAGCACGTCCGCCAGCCGCTCCAGATCGGCCTCGCGCCGCGCCGCCAGATCGACCCGCGCCGCCTCCTTCAGGCCGGCCCAATCGAGCACCGCAGCCAGCGCTTCGGGCGCGTCGAACACGCCATGGGCGTAGCACGCGGCGATCTGCCCGTCGTCGCTGATCACCCCGTCGGTGCGCCCATCGTCGAGGCGCAGCAGCGGCCGCAGCCCGCCATCGCGGGTGGTCACCCCCATGTGGATTTCGTAGCCGCGCATCGGCGCCTCAGCGTCCAGCAGCAAACGGCCGGACACGTTGCTCAACTGCTTGTCGACCGCCAGCGTGGTGTCGACCGCCAACACGCCGAGCCCCACACTCGACCCCGCCGCCCCTTCCACCCCGAGTGGATCGTGCACCTGCCGGCCCAGCATCTGGTAGCCGCCGCACACGCCAAACACTTTGCCGCCGTAGCGCAGGTGCCGCACGATGCCCTCCGCCCAGCCCTGCGCCCGCAGCCACGCCAGATCGGCGCGCACGCTCTTGGAGCCGGGCAGCACGATCAGATCCGCTGGCGGCAGCGCCTGACCCGGCCCGACCCACGAGAAATCGACCTGCGGATGCAGGCGCAGCGGGTCCAGATCGGTGTGATTGGAGATCCGCGGAAAGGCCGGCGCGACCACCCGCAGACCGAGCTCACCCTTGTCGGCGCGGGCATCCGCCAGCGCGTCTTCGGCATCGAGGAACAGGCCGTGCAGATACGGCACCACCCCGATCACCGGCCGCCCGGTGCGCGCCTCAAGCCAGTCCAGCCCCGGCTGCAACAAGCCGATGTCGCCGCGGAAGCGGTTGATCACGAAGCCCTTGACGCGCGCCTGCTCGCTCGCCGAGAGCAGCTCCAGGGTCCCCACCAGATGGGCGAACACCCCGCCGCGGTCGATGTCCGCCACCAGAATCACCGGACAGTCGGCCACCTCGGCAAAGCCCATGTTGGCAATGTCGCGATCGCGCAGGTTGATCTCCGCGGGGCTGCCCGCGCCCTCGACCAGCACCGTGTCGTAGGCCGCCAGAAGACGCTGCCAGCTCGCCATCACCGCCGCCATCGCGGTCGGCTTGTAGTGGTGATAATCGCGCGCCGACAGCGTCGACACCACCTGGCCGTGAATAATCACCTGCGCGCCGATGTCGGTGGCCGGCTTGAGCAGCACCGGGTTGAAATCGGTGTGCAGCGCCACCCCGGCAGCGATCGCCTGCAGCGCCTGGGCGCGGCCGATCTCGCCGCCTTCGGGGGTCACCGCCGAATTGAGCGCCATGTTCTGCGGCTTGA
>JAGRFO010000232.1 GCA_020446005.1 Rhodocyclaceae bacterium
TGCTGGTGCTCGACGGGGTGACCGATCCGCACAACCTCGGCGCCTGCCTGCGGGTGGCCGACGCGGCCGGCGCGCACGCGGTGGTCGCGCCCAAGGATCGCGCCGCCAGCCTCAATGCCGCGGCGATCAAGGTCGCCAGCGGCGCGGCCGACACCGTGCCCTACGTGACCGTCACCAATCTGGCGCGCGCGTTGCGCGAAATGCAGGACGCCGGGGTGTGGGTGATCGGCGCCGCCGGCGAGGCGGACGGCGACCTGTATTCGGTCGACCAGACCGGCCCGGTGGCCTGGGTGCTGGGGGCCGAAGGCGACGGCCTGCGCCGCCTCACGCGCGAGACCTGCGACGTGCTGGCGCGCATCCCGATGCATGGCTCGGTGTCCAGCCTGAACGTCTCGGTGGCCAGCGGCATCTGCCTGTTCGAGGCGTGCCGTCAACGCCAGCTTGCCGCCGCGACTTCGCCATCGAGAAGCTGATACAATGCGCCCCGTGGCGGGTCTCCTCGCATTGCAGCGCGGTGAACCTGGTCAGGGCCGGAAGGCAGCAGCCACAGCTGCTACCTGCAAGTGCCGAGGGTCAGGCTCGCCACCCTGAACGTCAAAACGCCGATCCTCGCGGATCGGCGTTTTACTTTGCTGAGCCCGGCGTTCAGCCTTCCATTGTGTCGAGATCGATGCCCAGCGCGTCGGCCACCCCCTTGCCGTAGGCCGGGTCGGCACGGCTGCAGTTGCAGATGTGACGCAACTGGATCTCGCGCGGCGCGGCGCCAATCGAGCGCGCCGTGTTGTCGAACAGCGCCTGTTGCTGCGCCGCTGTCATCAGCCGGAACAGTTTGCCGGGCTGCGAGTAGTAGTCCTCGTCCTCGCGGTGGTTCCAGTGGTCGGCCGCGCCCTCGACGCTCAGCGGCGGTTCGCGGTAGTCCGGCTGCTCCTGCCATTCGCCACGGCTGTTGGGCTCGTAACCGATGGTGCTGCCGAAGTTACCGTCGACCCGCATCGCGCCGTCGCGGTGGTAGCCATGCACCGGGCAGCGCGGTGCATTGACCGGAATCTGGTGATGATTCACGCCAAGCCGGTAGCGCTGCGCATCGCCGTAGGAAAACAGCCGCGCCTGCAGCATCTTGTCCGGCGAGAAGCCGATGCCTGGCACCACGTTGGCCGGGTTGAAGGCGGACTGCTCGACCTCGGCAAAGAAGTTTTCCGGATTGCGGTTGAGTTCCATCACCCCGACCTCGATCAGCGGGTAGTCGCCATGCGGCCACACTTTGGTCAGGTCGAAGGGGTTGTAGGGCACTTTGGAAGCGTCGGCTTCGGGCATGATCTGCACGAACAGCGTCCATTTCGGGTAGTCGCCGTGGTCGATGCTGTCGAGCAGGTCGCGCTGGTGGCTCTCGCGATCCTTGCCGACGATGGCCTCCGCCTCGGCGTCGGTCAGGTTACGGATGCCTTGCTGCGACTTGAAATGAAACTTCACCCAGAAGCGCTCGTTGGCCGCGTTGATGAAGCTGAAGGTGTGGCTGCCGAAGCCATGCATGTGGCGATAGGTCGCCGGCAGGCCGCGGTCGCTCATCACGATGGTGACCTGGTGGAGCGCCTCGGGCAGCGAGGTCCAGAAGTCCCAGTTGTTGGTGGCGCTGCGCATGTTGCTGCGCGGGTCGCGCTTGACCGCGTGGTTGAGGTCCGGGAACTTGAGCGGATCGCGCAGGAAGAACACCGGGGTGTTGTTGCCGACCAGATCCCAGTTGCCTTCCTCGGTATAGAACTTGACCGCGAAGCCGCGGATGTCGCGCTCGGCATCGGCCGCGCCGCGCTCGCCGGCCACCGTGGTGAAGCGCGCGAAAAGCTCGGTCTGCTTGCCGATCTGGCTGAAGAGCTTTGCGCGCGTGTAGCGCGTGATGTCGTGCGTTACCGTGAATGTGCCGTAGGCGCCCGAGCCCTTGGCGTGCATGCGCCGCTCGGGGATCACCTCGCGGTCGAAGTGGGCGAGCTTTTCGAGCAGCCACACGTCCTGCAACAGGGCCGGGCCGCGCGGGCCGGCGGTCATGGTGTTCTGGTTGTCGGGTACCGGCGCGCCGGCGACGGTGGTGAGGCGTTTTTTGTCGCTCATGATGTTCTCCTTGAAAGTGAGGGGGTGGGTCAGTGGCACAGCGCGTACCACGCCAGAACGTCGGTCAGGACGTGTTGCCAAGTCGTCAGGTCGGATCGCATATGGGGCCTCCGTTTTGAGTGATTTCACTCTAGCGGCGAGCCTGTTTTTAATAAAATTAATTGTTAATATGATTTTGGTAGCGACATACTATGATAGGTGTCATTGACGCGCACGGCGCGTCGGCCCCCTCTGCTAGAATCGCGCCATGACGTACCAAGTCCTCGCGCGCAAGTGGCGCCCCAAGCGTTTTGACACCCTTGTCGGGCAGGAGCACGTGGTGCGTGCGCTCACCCATGCGCTCGAAACCCAGCGCTTGCACCACGCTTATCTGTTCACCGGCACGCGCGGCGTGGGCAAGACCACCCTCGCGCGGATCCTCGCCAAGGCGCTCAACTGCGAGACCGGCATCACCCCCACGCCCTGTGGCAGCTGCGCGGCGTGTACCGAGATCGACGCCGGGCGTTTCGTCGATCTGCTGGAGGTTGACGCGGCGACCAACACCCGCGTCGACGAGATGCGACAGTTGCTGGAAAACGCGGTCTACGCGCCCACCCGCGGGCGCTTCAAGGTGTACGTGATCGACGAAGTGCACATGCTCTCCAACTCGGCCTTCAACGCCATGCTGAAGACGCTCGAAGAGCCGCCCGAGCACATCAAGTTCATCCTCGCCA
>JAGRFO010000028.1:0-488 GCA_020446005.1 Rhodocyclaceae bacterium
CGATCAGCAGCAGGTCGGCGCCGCCCTCGATCAGCCCGCGCGCGGCCTTGCGGTAGTCGGCCACCAACGCATCGAACGTGATGTTGCGAAAGCCCGGATCGTTCACGTCCGGCGAGATCGACAGGGTGCGCGAGGTCGGGCCCAGCACGCCGGCACAGAAGCGCGGCTTGGCCGGGTTCCTGGCGGTGTATTCGTCGCACAGTTCGCGCACCAGCCGCGCGCCGGCCACGTTGATCTCATAGGCCAGCGCGGCCAGCCCGTATTCGGCCTGCGACACCTCGGTGGCGTTGAAGGTGCAGGTCTCGATGATGTCGGCGCCGGCGTCGAGGTAGTCGCGGTGGATGCCGGCGATCACGTCCGGCCGGGTCAGCACCAGCAGGTCGTTGTTGCCCTTGAGATCCTTGCCATGCTCGGCAAAGCGCGCGCCGCGGTAGTCCGCCTCACCGAGCTTGTGCTGCTGGATCATGGTGCCCATCGCGCCATCCAGA
>JAGRFO010000028.1:664-789 GCA_020446005.1 Rhodocyclaceae bacterium
CCTGGCCCCGGAGTTGAAACTCACCTGCGGGTCGCAGCGCTCCTCAGCAAGGAGCGGATTCTACGAGGTATCGGGGCCAGTGTCGAGCCAGCTTACTTGGCTTTGCGACGCATCAGACCACCACC
>JAGRFO010000028.1:870-9891 GCA_020446005.1 Rhodocyclaceae bacterium
TCCGGAATGTTCAGCGTCCCTGTCCAGTTCGATTGATCGCTGTTCCAATCTGCAAAGTTCACTGTATTCATACCCGTCACGGAATAGAGGTAATCACCGGCGGCGAGACCGGTAAACGTCACACCCTGCCAGCGAACTACATCGATTCCAGAGGTGTTGGTGCTGGCCGTGAATTCCCCAGCAGTCGCCGTACTGGTTGCAAAGAAATAGTTGCTACCCACCACCAGCCCGGTCGGCAGAACATTCGACACCATGTCGAATGCCTGCGTGACCCCGTCGAGGGTCAGTGAACCTTCATTCGGGGCGTTGGTATGGTAGCTACCCAGCCAGATCGTCACGCTACCGGGGGCGCCCGCGTTGACAGTACCAACCGCGACGGTGTGCGCCGAGGCACTCCCCGACATGCCTGCAAATGCAGCCGCCGTCAATGCCATGGCGATTACGCTCTGTTTGATTTTCATTGTTTGACTCCTGATTACGCAGGTCGCTTCATCCCTAACAGGAACGACCTCACTTCGTTGAATTGCCAGGCTCGGTAAATATCCTGTTGCTTGCCAAAGCAACAAAGCACATGCCATGCCATATCATTAACGACCTGTTTTTATTGAAAAATAAATATTCCAAATCCCGTAAACGCTGGCTTCTGTCAAAAATACCGACACCCACGCCAGGCATCATCGCGAACACGGATTCAACGCTGAGCGAATCGATCAAGCGCTTCTTCTGATGCCCGCTCTTGACGCGGCGGCACCTTGAAACAGCAGGAAATACACTCAGCCGGCAGACCTTTGAGGCAGCCGGCATTCCGGGATTTTTGCGCTGACAAGCGCTACGGCTGTGCCGTTTGTTGCAGAGGATTCAGCAGGCGATCAATAGCGTCCTGGATGCGGCCATTGGGCTGGCGCTGCATCCAGTCATTGGTGAACATCAGCAGGGGTTCGACCTCGCTCACGACGAGCGGCTCCTTGCCGAGCAGGTCGAACAGCGCCAGCGCGGCGTCGTGCACCTCGCTGCCGGGCTCGGCGGCGACCTGGCAGACCATCGACACCGCCATCAGGTCGGTGAGGTGGGCCTCGCAGAACCACGGCTTGCCAATCGCCTCCAGCGCGATCAGGGCCGGCAGTTCGGTGGTGGTCCGCTTCTTGACGCCCAGCGGAAGGAGCTTCCTGCGCTTCTTTTTCATGGGGCGGACAACGGCAAGCGCGCGCCAAGCTTGAGTGATAAAGCGCACCGGCCGCCGGCGATTGCCGACAGGCGTCGGAAAATCTGACAAAGACGGTGTCCTGATTTCAAATTTCGACCTATATTCCATGAATATCAATCAGATACATTTCTGGCCCCGGTCTTGCTTGACTTCCCGACGATGAAAATCTGGCGCCTGACCCGATCCCTGCTCCTTGCCTGTGCGACGGCCCTGACGGCCGCACCGCTGGCCGCGCGCCCGATTCTCGACGCCGACTCACCCCCCGCCGCCGCGCCCGCACCCGCCGCCCTCACCGCCGCAGCCGACGCGAAACCCGCGCTCGGCGTGCCGCCCACCGAAGAAGCACTGCTACCGGGGCGCAGCGACATCCCGCTGGCGGGCATCGAGGCCGATGCGCCAGACGCGGATGCCTACGCGCGCATGATCGACGACATCCTCGACATCCCGCAGACCGGCCGCGACAGCCTGGAGGAGGCGTCACGCCCCCGTCTGGGTCAGGCCACCGGTGCTGATGCCTTGATGGCGGGCGAGGAAGCCGCGGTCAGGGCGCGGGTGCGCGGCCTGCGCGATCGCATGTCGCCGCTGTTCGAGGAACAGATCCTGGAGGGCGAGTCGGAAGAGGCGCGCGAATTGCGCCTGCGTCAGGAGATCGCCCTCAAGGCCAGCGGCGTGCGCGCCGACCCGACCGTCGGGCTGGGCGGCAGCACGCATCCCGACGGACAACGCGACGTCGATGACGCGCCAACACGCCCGGACGACGGCTCCGGCCTCGCCTATCTGCGTATCATGCAGATGCTGTTCCTCATCTGGGACACCCTCACTCATCCGGCGTCGCTCGTCCTCATCCTCCTGTACGCGCTCGCCCGCGGCCTGCTGGCGATTGCCCGGATGCAACCCAAACGCCGTCGCACCCGCCGCCGTTCGCGCGCCGCGCTGCCCCAGACAGCGGCGCCTCACAGCACGCCCGCCCCCACGATGGCCACCGAAACCGCCGCGACGACCACGCCGCGGCGATCGCGCCACCGCCGACGCCGGCGCGGCTTTTTCGAGCGTCTGCTTTCGTTCTAAACGGCGGTTACCTGCACGTCATCACCCCGCGTAGAATCGGGCCTGTGCTGCGCCCCCGGTCGTCGTGACCGATCGCGCCACGAAGGCCCGCCATGCAAAATCTCGACGCCTTGCTGCTGACCGTGTTGCTCACCGCGCTGGCGGTAGCAGCGGCCGCGGCTCATGGCATCGCCGGGCGTTACCGCAAGGCGATGCTGCATCACATGGGCGCGGCACCGAGCGCGCCCGCCGCCTCGCCAGCGCCACCCACCCTGCTGGAAACACCGCCGCGCGCCCGCTTCGACCTGCCGCTCAACCGTCGCCAGACCCGCCGCCTGAGCATTACCCTGACCGCCATCAGCGCCCTCATCGGCCTGAGTTGCGCCGCCTTCGAACTGCTGGTGGTACATACCGAGGGCGGCTTTGGCGGGCGCAAGCTGATCCTGCTGGCGCTGACCTACACCTGGCCGGTGGTGCCCGCGCTGGGCCTGCTGTGGCGCTGGTCGATGGCGCGCACGGTGATCGCCGTGGCGCTCTACCTCGCGGCGCTGGCGCCCCTGATCCTGCTTGGCTCCAACGCCGAACAATCGCTGCGGCTGGTCACCACCTGGCTGGCATCGACCACCGTGCTGCCGCTGATCGCGCTGTTCGGGCTCACCGCGTCGGGCCGCATCCGCGCCATCGCCCCGCTGCTCTTTCCCCCCGCGCTGCTGATGACCGGCGCCTCGTGGCCAGGCATCGAGACCCTCGCCGCGTCGATCGACGCACCCCCCGACGCGCTGGTGGCGATGGTCGATGGCATCGGCGCGATCCCCACCATCGCAGTGTTCGCGCTCGCTCCGTGGCTGGTCGGGGTGTGGCCGGCGCTGGCGGTGGTGCGAGCGGTGGCCCGTGCCTACCGCGCCAAACGTTTCTCCGAGCTGGCCTACCTGTTCGGGATGTTCTGGCTGGTGGTGCTGATCAGCATGGCGATCCCCAGCCTGCACTCGACGGCCGGTGCGGGGGCACTGGCGATTGTGCTGGCGTGGCTGTGGGTGCCGATTGGCTTTGGGGCGGCGCGCGACTGGCTCGCCCCGCCGCGGGCAGCGCCGACCTTGCTGGTGCTGCGCGTATTCCGGCGCGACGCGGCGGTCGAGGCGCTGTTCGATGCGGTCACCGAGCGCTGGCGGGCGAGCGGCAACACGGTGCTGATCGCGGGCACCGACCTGGTCACCCGCACCCTCGATCCGGACGATCTGTTCGTGTTCCTGAGCCGCCGCCTCGGCGAGCGCTTCATCACCCGCGCGGGGCACATCCCCGATCGCCTCGCCGGTTTTGACATGGCGCCCGACCACGACGGCCGCTACCGGATCAACGAGTGTTATTGCAACGACACAACCTGGCAGCCGACGCTGAACGCGCTGCTGCAGCGCTCCGACGCGGTGCTGATGGACTTGCGCGACTTTACCGCCGCCAACGCCGGCTGCCGCTTCGAGCTCGACGCGCTGGCCGGCGCGAACCACGTCGGACGCATCGCCATCCTGTTCAACGCCGCCACCGACCGGCGCACCGCCGAAGCCGACCTCGGCGCGGCGACGGCGCGCTGCCAGTGGATCGAGGTGCCCGCCCGTCCGCGCGGGCTGGGCCGCCGGGTGCTGGCGGCGCTGGCGACGCCCGCCTGATCAGCCTCAGCGACCGAGGCGGATGCCGATCCCCAACCCGCTGCCGTGGCCAGCACCGAAGCCGATCGGGCCGAAGAGCGCGCCATCGGGCGGATACTCGTAGCTGGTCGAGGTGCGCACCACCACCCCTTGGCGAAAGTGCACGTTGAAGTAGGTCGCCGTGCCCGGGCCGCCGACGTTGCTGACGTTCCAGTCCCACACCGCCTCGCCGGACAGGGCATAGGTTTCGGCGCTGCGGTGGGGGCCGAGCCGTTCCGTCACCTGCGCCATGGTCATGCCGGGGGCGATCTGCGCGCGCCGCGCATCCGACAAGCCGTCCCACACCGTACTGACGCGGCCGTGGGCGTCAAACAGGACATTGATGAAGGTGATGCCGAAGGGCTGGGTGGCGTACTGCCACAACTCGCCACCACCGGGCTGGGCGACGATCCGCGTCGGCGCGCCCTTGGCATCCTTCACGGCGCGGGCGTCGTCGCCGGGCTGCACCGTCGGGAACAGCGCGCAGCCGGCGATCAGCACAACCGCGCCGAGCCACAGGCGAGACATCAGTTGCCCAGCCGCTCGGTGAACCGCCCGGTGCGCACCACCTGCCCCTGCGGGTTGAAATAGACGTTGAAATACACCGGCGCGAGGGTGTCGGAATTGTCGATCAGCCAGTCCCACGCGGTCTCCTGCTTGAGCGCGTAGTGCTGGGTCTTGGCCGGCTTGCCGATGAGGCGGCGCACCTGGCTCTCATCGAGCCCCGGGGTGATGCGCGCGAACTGCGCCTCGGTGAGCACCTGCTCGACCGCCCGCACGATCTGGTTGGCGTCGATCGTGATCAGGTAGCAGGTGATGCCGGCCGGCTGCTGGGTGTATTCCCAAGTCACGCTCCCGTCGGGGTTGCGCCACTCGATGCCCGGCGGGCCGAGCTTGTCGCGCACCTCGAAGGCGGTCGACACCCCGGGCTTGAGATCCTCGATCACAAACTGGTCGCAGGCCGACAGGCCAAACAGCGCCAACGCACCGCACAACACCGACAGGATTCGCTTCATCACACCTCCACAGATCGCCCCGGCCGATGCGCCGCGCGCACCCCATGGTTAGAATGGCGCCTCGGGCATGGGTTCCATCGTCCGCCGAACGCCCCCTCACGGCGACGGCCCATTCTGACATTCCATGGCAATCAGGCGCGCACACAGAATGCAAAAATTCCTCATCGCACTCGCCGCATCCACGCTGAGCCTCGGCGCGGCCCAGGCCGACACCATCCGCATCGGCCACGCCGGGCCGCTCACCGGGCCGATCGCCCATATCGGCAAGGATGGCGAGTACGGCGCCCTGCTGGCGATCGAGGACGCCAACGCCGCCGGGATCACCATCGGCGGCCAGAAGGTGACCTTCGCGCTGATCGGCGAGGACGACCAGGGCGACCCGCGCCAGGCCACCACGGTGGCGCAGCGACTGGCCGACGAAGAGGTCGCCGGGGTGGTCGGCCATGTCACCTCGGACGCCTCGATTCCCGCCTCACGCATCTACCAGCAGGCCGGCATCCCGGTCATCACCCCGTCGGCCACCAGCCCCAAGCTGACCCGCCAGGGCTACGCGGTGACCTTCCGCGTGATCGCCAACGACATGCAGCAGGGCGAGGCGATGGCGCGCTACGCCGCCGAAGCGCTCAAGCTCAAGCGGATCGCCATCATCGACGACCGCACTGCCTACGGGCAGGGTCTGTCGGACGCCTTTGGCGAACAGCTGCGCCGCTACGGCGTCAAGGTGGTCGGGCGCGAATTCACCAGCAACAAGGCCACCGACTTCTCCGCCATCCTCACCCGCCTCAAGGCCGCCGAGCCGGACGCGGTGTTCTACGGCGGCATGGACGCGCAGGCCGCCCCGATGCTGCGCCAGATGCGCCAGCTCGGCATCGACAGCGCCTTCCTCGGCGGCGACGGGGTGTGCACCGGCGAGATGCTCAAGCTCGCCGCCGGCGCGCTCAACGACCAGGCCTACTGCACCCAGGCCGGCATCCCGATGGACAAGATGCCGCGCGGGGCGGACTTCAAGGCGCGCTTCAAGGCACGCTTCAAGGTCGACGTGCAGCTCTACGCCCCCTACAGCTACGACGCCGCGATGGCCCTCATCGAAGCGATGCAGGCCGCCGGCTCGACCGACCCTGAGGTCTACCTGCCGGCGCTCAAGACGCTTAAATATCGCGGCGTGACCGGCGACATCGCCTTCGACAGCCACGGCGACATCGCCACCGGCGGCACCACCCTGTTCCGTTTCGGCAACGACGCCTGGCAGACCGTCGACTGACCCCGCCGCCGCATCAGGGATGACCCAGCTCCTCCTCTTCATCGCCGGCCTCATCGCGCTCACCGCCGGGGCCGAACTGCTGGTGCGCGGTGCCTCGCGGCTGGCGCTGTCCTTCGGCCTGTCGCCGCTGGTGGTGGGGCTGACCATCGTCGCCTTCGGCACCAGCGCGCCGGAGATCGCGGTGGCGATCAAGGCCGCCTGGGCCGGCCAGTCGGATCTGACCATCGGCAACGTGGTGGGCAGCAACATCTGCAACATCCTGCTGATTCTCGGCCTCGGCGCACTGGTCGCCCCGCTGGCGGTGGCCGGGCAAGTGGTGCGTCAGGAGGTGCCGGTGATGATCGCCGCCTCGGCGCTGGTGGTGGGGCTGGCCGTGAACGGCGCGATCGGCCGGCTGGAAGGCGCGCTGCTGTTTGCGCTGCTGGCGATCTATCTGGTGTTCATCGTGCGTCAGTCGCGTCGCGCCTCGCGCGCCGAGCAGGCCAGCTACGGCGAGGCGCCGCCCGACTCGCGCTGGGACCGCCACTGGGCGACACAGGCGGCGCTGGTGGCGGGCGGGCTGATCCTGCTGGTGACCGGCGCGGAGTGGCTGGTGGAAGCGGCGGTTTACTGCGCCCGCTGGCTGGGGGTGGACGATCTGGTGATCGGCCTGACGGTGGTCGCGGTCGGCACCTCGCTGCCGGAGATCGCCACCTCGGTGATGGCGGCCTGGCGCGGCGAACGCGACCTCGCGGTGGGCAACGCGGTGGGCAGCAACATCTTCAACCTGCTCGGCTGTCTGGGGCTCGGGGCCATGTTTTCCCCCGACGGCCTGCCGGTGGCCCGCGCGGCGCTCGATTTCGATCTGTGGGTGATGCTCGCGGTGGCCGTCGCCTGCCTGCCGATCTTCGTCGCGCGCAAGCGCATCGCACGCTGGGAAGGGGTGGTCTTTCTGGCCTACTACGCGGCCTACGTCGCCTACCTGGTCCTCGACGCCTCCGGCAGCGGGATGCTCAAGACCTTCAACCTGGCGATGCTCGGTTTCTTCATGCCACTGACCCTGCTGACGCTGGTGGTGGTCACCCTGCGACAGCGCCGACGCGGCACCGGCTAACCCCCTCGAACAGCGCGCCAGAGTGTCGGAATTTTTTACACTTGGCGTCACGCGCCTCGCCGCCGGCCACGCACTTCGTTTTTGTAACAACAGTTTGCAGAAGCCGGTATGCGTCTTGCTTCATGGCATTCCTCATCCAAAGATATGCCGGATCGATTCAAAGCGCGGTCGCAGTCGACACGCATTCACACTTGAACACCCGTCACCGGCACCCAAGAACCGGACCGGGCGCCCGGCGATACGCACCGCGTAGCGCCTCAGATTTCCCTTCGCGGCGGGCCGACCTCCTTGTCGATCCCTTCAGGATGCCTCGCCATCCCGCCGCCGCGAAGCCCGGACCGGGAGAAGTACCGTGAGCTATGGGGCCCTTGCCTATCTGCGTCGTCAATACCTGTGCGTGCTGCGGCGCTGCGCCTTCCTCAATGCCATGTCGGGCTGGCTGCTGCTGGCCGCACCAGCGGCAATGGCGGCCCAGCCGCCGATCGTCACCGACGGGCGCACCGCCACCACGCTGAGCCACGCCGGGGCGGTCACCGACATCACCACCGCCACGGTCCGCGGCAGCAACGCCTTCAACTCCTTCACCCGCTTCAACATCGGCGCGGGGCAGACGGTGAACCTGCATCTGCCGCAGCAGACCGCCAACCTGCTCAATCTGGTGCGCAACGAACGCAGCCACATCGACGGGGTGATGAACGCCTATAAGGACGGGCGCATCGGCGGCAACGTGTTCTTCTTCAACCCGCACGGGATGGTGGTCGGCGCGCAGGGGCAGATCAATGTCGGCACCCTCACCGTCGCCACGCCCACGCCGGCCTACATGGAGCGGCTGATCGGCCCGGGCGGGGCGATCGACGAGGCGGCGGTGGATCAGGCCCTGCGCGGCGAGATTCCGCTGTCCGAATCCGGCCTCATCACCGTCAAGGGCTCGGTGCGCGCCGCGCGCGCGGTGCAACTGGCGGCCGCCAGCGTGAACATCGACGGTGGCGCGCGCATCGACGCCGGCGCCGCGGCACATGCCGGCTTCGGCGCGCTGGTGAACATCGACGGCCTCGACGCCGGCGCGCAGATGCTGCAGGACGGCGACACGGTGCGCATCGTCGCCGCCGACGCGGTCAACATCGCCGGCGCGGTGTCGGCCGATGGCGCGGCGGGCGAGGCGGCCGGCCGGGTCCGCATCGACGCCGGCGGCAACATCACCGTGGCCGACGGCGGCCGGGTGTCGGCCGACGGCCACGGCGCCAACTCCGATGGCGGCGCGATCCGCATCTGGGCCGAAGACACCGCCACGCTGGCCCAGGGCGGTGAGCTCTCGGCGCGCGGCGGGGAGGTCTCCGGCGACGGCGGCCACATTGAGTTCTCGGCCACCGAAACGGTCCGCCTCGAAGGCGGCGAGCTCAAGGCCAATGCCGTGGACGGCCAGCGCGGCGCGGTGCTGATCGACCCCAACAACATCGAAGCGGTCATCAACAACACCCACACCGATGGCGCCGATTTCACCCTGATCGCCAACGACACGATCACCGTCGAAAACAACATCACCATCTCCACCCGCGACATCGCCAACCCGACCAGCGGCGACCACGCCAGCGACGCCTCGCAGGGCGACTCGGGCGATCTCACGCTGCGCGCCTCGCACGTCGAACTCAAGGCCGGCAGCCGCCTGCTGGCGCATGCCGACAACGGCCATGCGACGGGCGATGTCACCGTCGAGGGCCGCA
>JAGRFO010000233.1 GCA_020446005.1 Rhodocyclaceae bacterium
AGCGCCCGGCGGCCTCGCCCTTGAACACGCTGTCGCGGTAGCCGAAGCGGCAGTCGGCGGCGCTGAAGCGGCGGCTTGCGCCGGTGTCGAGCTCCACCGCGTCGAGGTGCCCGAAGCGCTCGGCCATTTCCAGGCCGTAGGCGCCGATGTTCTGAATCGGCGCGGCGCCGACGGTGCCGGGGATGAGCGACAGGTTTTCCAGGCCGGGCAGGTTCTGGTCGAGCGTCCAGCGCACGAAGTCGTGCCACGGCTCGCCGCCGGCCGCGGCCACCCACGTGGCGTCGTCATCGGCAGCGACGATCTCGCGCCCGCGCAGCGCAACGTGCAGCACCAGCCGGTCGACGTCGCCGAGAAAGATCAGGTTGCTGCCGCCGCCAAGCACCAGCCGCGGACCGCGCAGGGCGCCGGCGCGGGCGGCGTCCACGAGCTGCGCGAGCGAGGTGATGCGCAGGTAGCGCGCGGCGGTGGCGGGCAGACCGAAGGTGTTGAGGCGGTCGAGCGCGACGCGCTGCTGCAGTCCGTTCATGTGGGGTGGCTGGCGGTGATCGGAAAAACCCGATCGTAGGCCAGATTGAACAGGAAGGCGTAGAGCACGTAGGCGGCGGCAAGGGCGAGGTCGGCAAGCAACGCGGTGAGCCAGTCCATGCCGGTCCACGCCATCACCAGCGGCAGGGTCATGATCAGCAGACCGGTTTCAAAACCGAGCGCGTGCAGCGCGCGCAGGCCGACGGGGCGGCGGTCCGCGCTGCGGCCGGTGCGCCGCCCTTCGATCCAGTCGAAAGCGGTGTTGTAGCTGCCGTTCCAGATCGCGGCGATCAGCGCGATCAGCGCCAGCAGGCCGATCGAGTCGCCCAGCGGCACGCCGCTGGCCCACGCGAAGGGCGGGGTGATGAGCAGCAGCCCGCCGACCTCGAACAGCACGATCTGGCGCAGGCGGTCGCGCAGGCGGCGCATCGGGGGACGGGCGGTCACGCGGCGCCCTTGACGGCCATGAACTCGCCCTTGCCGACCGGCGCCAGCGCGGTCGAAAAACCGGCGCTCGCTTCGACCCGCGCCATGAACGCCGCCATCTCCCCGGCATGCGAGATCGCGTTGTCGACCACCAGCAGCCCGCGCGGCGCGAGCACGCGGGCGAGCTGCGGCCACCAGCCTGCGTAACTGCTGCGCTCGCTGTCGAGGAAGATGAAGTCCCACGCCGCGTCGGCGGATTCGGCGAGGACCGCGCCGGCGTCGGCATGGATCAGCGTGACCGCGCCATCGAGCCCCGCGCGAGCGAGGTTGGCGGTGGCCATGGCGAATTTGTCGGCGGCCATCTCGACGCTCGTCACCCGCCCGCCGCCGGCCCGCGCGGCGCGCGCCAGCCACAGCGTGGAGTAGCCGTTGGAGGTGCCGATTTCGAGCACCCGCCGGGCGCCGGTGGCGCGCACCAGCACATCGAGGAAGGCACCGGTGTCGGGCGTGATGTTGAGCATGCGCCGGGCGCGCTCGGCACGGATCCGGTCGTTTTCGTCGCCGAAGCGCGCCAGTTCGTCCAGCAATCCATCCATCATCCCTGCGCCTCCCGCGCGCCGCGCCGCAGCCCCGCAGCGCACAATCCGTGGTTCAATGGCCGTTCACGTCAGCAACCGTCCCGCCATGGCCCGCATCCGCATCGACCTGCCCGAGCGCTTCGATTTCGACACCGAGATCACGCTCTACCAAAGCCACATGAATTATGGCAACCATCTCGACAACGCGCTGCTGCTCACGATTGTCTCCGAGGCACGACTGCGCTTTCTGAAGTCGATGGGTTACACCGAGCTGGACGTCGACGGCGCCGGCATCATCGTCTCGGACGCGGCCCTGCAGTACCTCTCCGAAGCGCACCACGGCGAAACCATGACCGTCGCCATCGCCGCCCGCGACTTCAACAAGTACGGCTGCGACCTCCTCTGGCAGATGCGCGAGGCCAAGAGCGGCCGCGAGGTGGCGCGCGGCAAGACCGGCATCGTGTTCTTCGATTATCAGGCCAAAAAAATCACCCGCGTGCCGGCCGCCTTCGCCGGGCGCTTTGCCCCGCCCCCCGACCCTGAGGCGCCATCCACATGAGAATCCTCGGATGCCTGATCGCCTTGCTGGCCACACTCCCCGCCTGGGCCGACAAAGCCGACGTGCTTGACGCCGTGACTCACTGCAGCACGGCACGGGTGTGCACCTTCACCGTCACGGTGCGCCACGCCGACGCCGGCTGGGACCACTACGCCAACGCATGGGAGGTGCTCGCCCCGAACGGCCGCGTGATCGCCACCCGCGTGCTCGCCCATCCGCACGACCACGAGCAACCCTTCACCCGCGCGCTCGACGGCGTGCGCATTCCGGACGGCATCGACACGGTGCGCGTGCGTGCGCGCGATTCGGTGCCTGGCTTCGGCGGCGCGGAAGTAAACGTGCCGCTCGACGCATTGGCGCGCTGAGCGGGGGCCAGGCCAGCAATTAATTTTGGCAATCGCGTTATGCAAAAAAGATTGAGGCACGGAACCAGAACCGGCAAATCAGTGCGCGCATTGGCCTTCATGCAGTAACTATCAATCGTCTATCAAAATCTATCGATGTGATAGTTGCACCGACCTGTCAATGAACTATCAGAACGCACCAGCTTGATAATCACACTGCTGAAGGTGTAATCTATCAGCATTCTATCAACATCTATCACATTGATAGTTTCGCATGAGAATTCCTGAAAGAGCCCTCCAGTTTGCAGAATTGGTCAAAGCGCTCGATGGAGATGGGTTGCAACAAGTGCTCGATGTTCTGG
>JAGRFO010000234.1 GCA_020446005.1 Rhodocyclaceae bacterium
ATTTCATTTTTTTTTTTTTTTTTTTTTTTTTTTTTTTTTTTTTTTTTTTTTTTTTTTTTTTTTTTTTTTTTTTTTTTTTTTTTTTTTTTTTTTTTTTTAATGATACGGCGACCACCGAGCGATCCGCCGATCATGCGCGCCACGGTGCGTGCCGCGCTGGCCGCCGGGGCGAGCCTAGGGGCGCATCCCTCCTACCCCGATCTGGCCGGCTTCGGCCGTCGCCCGATGGCGATGGCGCCGGCCGAGCTGGAAGCCGCGATCCTCTACCAGCTCGGCGCGCTGGCCGGCATCGCGCGCGCCGAGGGCGGCACACTGACCCACCTCAAGCCACACGGCGCGCTCAACAACCAGGCCTGCGAAGACGCCGCGCTGGCCGAGGTCGTGGTGCGCGCGGCGGTTGTTTTCGATCGCAATCTGATCCTGGTCGCGCCGGCCTGCTCGGCGCTGGCGGCCGCCGGGCAGCGCGGCGGGCTGCGGGTGGCGCTGGAGATTTTTGCCGATCGCCGCTACACCCCGCGCGGCACGCTGGTGTCACGCCGCGAACCGGGCGCGGTGATCCACGATCCGGCCGAATCCATCCGCCACGTGCGGGCCATGCTCGACGCCGGCGGAATCGTGGCGCTCGACGGCACGGTGTGCAAGAGTGAGATCCACAGCATTTGCGTGCATGGCGACACCCCCAAGGCGGTGGCGACGGCCAGCGCGCTGCGCGCCGCGCTGGCGTCCGACGGCCACGACCTGCGGCCTCTCCCCGACATTGTTTAGGAGACCCTGATGATGCGCCACGCTTTCCTCAGCCTGCTCGCCGTCTTCACGCTGAATGCCTGCGGAGTGGCCGACACCGCCACCAGCGCGGCGACGGTGGGCGAAGCCAAATCCCGCGAGATCGAGCAGGCGCGCGCCAACACGGCGCACATCCAGCAGCAGCTGGATGCGGCCAATGCACGAACCATGGAACGACTGAATACGGTCGACAGGCAATAAGCACGCGCCGGTTCAGGCCGGCGCCTTGATCCCGAGGCGGTTGGCGATCACCGACAAGGCCTTGTGCAAATCTTCCGGCCGGAAAGGTTTGAGGATGTAGCCGTTGATGCCGATCGCCACCAGTTCCTTGAGTTTTTCGCGCTCGCGCTCGGCGGTGAGGATGATGACCGGGGTGGTCTTGTCCTGCTCGCGCAGCGCCCGCACGAACTCTTCACCGTTCATCTGCGGCATGTTCCAGTCGCTGACGATCACCGCGAACCCACCCGGCGCGGTCCGACACGTCGCCAGCGCCTGCTTGCCATTGCTGGCCTGAACCACGTCGAAGCCGCAGGCACGCCCGATCGCGGCCACCAGCGCGCGGACCGAATCCATGTCATCGACTGCCAGCAGACGGGGCGCATTGGCCATGGCGGGGGATCCAGAAACAATCGTTACGGGTGCATTCTATCCGATAGACATGCCGTTTTCATCACGGTTATGCTCCCGCTTTCTTTAGGGAGGACACATGAAAAAATATCTGCTGACCGGACTCTGCGCCCTGAGCCTGCCGGCCTTTGGCCAGGACGCATTGACCGTCGACTGGACATGGATGGTGCGCCACAAATGCAGCGTGGATTCCCCAGCGCTAACAGTGTCGGGGATTCCCGCCGGCACCGCGCAACTTAAGGTGCGCATGAGCGACCTCGACAGAATGCACATTGACCACGGCGGCGGCGAGGTGGCGCACGACGGTGCGGCCACGGCCACCCTCGCCGAAGGCACGCTCGAGAATTACAAGGGGCCCTGCCCACCCAATTTCTACAGCTTTGGCCACGACTATCAGTTCACCGTCGAGGCCATCGCCGCCGATGGCGGCACCGTGCTGGCGCGCGGCAATCGCACCCAGACCTTCTCGGCGCGGACCGCAAAAAAGGACTGAAACCGCCGGAACGTGTCATCGCACCCCGGCAGAAATGAGAACAAAAATAATTTTAATTGACTGTTCTATAAGGACTTTTTTCTTTCGCGCCGGATCGCCTACAATGGGAACAGTCCGTCTTGAATGACGGACGCGCTTCCCTCATCTCCCCCCTCCCGGAGAGTCATCATGAAAGGCGATAAAAAAATCATCGATATCCTCAATCAACTGCTGGTCGGCGAGTTGACGGCGGTCGATCAATACCTCATTCACGGCGAGATGTACGCCGACATGGGGCTCAACGAGCTTGCCGCAAAGAGCCTGCACGAATCCGAGCACGAGCGTCAGCACGCCCGCGCGCTGATCCAGCGCATCCTGTTCCTCGAAGGCAAGCCGGATCTCTCCAAGCGCAATCCGCTGAAGGTCGGCAAGAACGTACCCGACATGCTCAAGTCCGACCTGGCGCTCGAATATGTGGTGGTCGGCGATCTCAAAAAAGCCATCGCCGACTGCGAAAAGGCCGCCGATTTCGTCTCCCGCGAGATGCTCGAAACCCAGCTCGACGATACCGAGATGGACCATGCCTACTATCTCGAAAAGCAGCTTCGCCTGATCGAGCTGGTCGGCCTGCCCAACTACCTCCAGAGCCAGATGGGCTCCGGCGAACCGTCCTGAGGAGCGCGGCATGAAAGGCGACAAGAAAGTCATCGCGGCGCTCAACAAGGTGCTCAAGAACGAGTTGACCTCGATCAACCAGTATTTCCTCCACGCCCGCATGTTCCGCAACTGGGGGCTGGAGAAGCTCAACGACTACCAGTACAAGCAGTCGATCCGGGTGATGAAGGAAGCCGACGAGCTGATCGAGCGCGTCCTTTTTCTGGAAGGGCTGCCCAACCTGCAGAACCTCGGCAAGTTGATGATCGGCGAGAACGTGGCCGAGTGCCTCAAGTGCGATCTGGCCTACGAGCACGACATCCAGCGCCCGCTGCTGGTCGAGTCGATCGCGCTGTGCGAGGAGGCGCAGGATTACGTCAGCCGCGATCTGCTCGAAGACCTGCTGGAGCATTGCGAGGAGGCCATCGACTGGCTCGAAACCCAGCAGTCGCTGATCGACGACGTGACCCTGCCCAACTATCTGCAGGCCCACATGGCGCCGGGCGAAGACTGATTCCCGCCTGCCCCGCCTGAACGACCCCGCCGGTAACCGCGGGGTCGTTTTCTTTCAGCCCCCGATCAGCGGCGGCTCGTCCATCAGCGCGATCTGCTCGCGCAGGGCGAGGATGTGGTCCTGCCAGTAGCGCGGGCTGTCGAACCAGGCGAAGGCGTGGGGAAAGGCCGGGTCGTGCCAGCGCTGGGCGATCCACGCGGCGTAGTGGATCAGGCGCAGGGTGCGCAGGGCTTCGGCGAGGTGACGCTCGCGCGGGTTGAAGTCGTGAAACTGGCGATAGCCTTCGAGCACCACCTCGAACTGGCGGCGCATGTCGTCGCCCTGGCCGGTGAGCAGCATCCACAAATCCTGAATCGCGGGGCCGCTGCGGGCATCGTCGAAGTCGACGAAGTGCGGACCGTCGGGCGTCCACAGCACGTTGCCGGCGTGGCAGTCGCCGTGCAGGCGAATCCGGGCAACGTCACCGGCACGGTCGAAGCAGCGCGCCACCCCGTCGAGCGCGAGGTCGACCACGCTGCGCCAGCTGGCGGCAAGCTCGGGCGGCAGGTAGGGGGTGGCGAGCACCGCGTCGCGGGCGTCGATGCCGTAGCTTTGCAGCGAAATGTCGGGGCGGTGGACAAACGGCGCGAGCGCACCGACGGCATGGATGCGCGCCATGAAGCGCCCCATCCAGCGCAGCACTTCTTCGCTTTCCAGCTCCGGGGCGCGCCCACCGCGACGCGGGAACACCGCAATGCGAAAGTCGCCGACGGTGTGCAGGGTCTTGCCGCCGAGCGTGAGCGGGGCGACCACGGGGATCTCGCGCGCCGCCAGTTCGGCCAGAAAGGCGTGCTCTTCGCCGATGGCGGCGTCGGACCAGCGACCGGGCCGGTAGAACTTGGCGATGAGCGGCGGACCGTCTTCAACGCCGATCTGGTAGACCCGGTTCTCGTAGCTGTTGAGCGCGAGCTGGCTGCCGTCGCAATCCAGCCCGATGGCGTCCAGCGCGTCGAGCAGGGCGTCGGGGGTGAGGGCGGCGTAGGGGGCGTCGGCGCTCATTCGCGGCGCCCGGCGGCGTCGGGCGCCGCGGTGTAGGGCTCGCGCAGGTTAACCGCCTTGACGGCGTTCTTGCGCATCCGCAGGTTGAGCATCTCGACCGCCACCGAGAAGGCCATCGCGAAGTAGATGTAGCCCTTGGGCACGTGGTGGCCGAAGCCGTCGACGATCAGCACCACGCCGACCACCAGCAGGAAGGACAGAGCGAGCATCTTGATGGTCGGATGGGCGGAGACGAACTCGCCGATCGGGCCGGCGAAGAACATCATCAGCGCGACCGAAGCGACCACCGCGGCAATCATCACCCCGAGGTGGTTGACCATCCCGATCGCGGTGATGATCGAGTCGAGCGAAAACACCAGGTCGATGACGATGATCTGGGCGATCACCGCGGCGAAGGTGCTGGCCACCGCCCTGGAGGCCCCGCCTTCCTCGCCTTCGAGCAGCTGGTGCACCTCGCCGGTGCTCTTCCACACCAGAAACAGGCCGCCCGCGACAAGGATCAGGTCGCGCCCCGACAGGCCGTGCTCGATCACCGGCACGGTGAACAGCGGGGTGGTCATCCCGGCCAGCCAGGACAGCGCGGCGAGCAGCGCGATGCGCATGAACATGGCCAGAAACAGGCCCAGCCGGCGGGCAAAGGCGCGCCGCTCGGGGGGCAGCTTGTCGACCAGGATCGAGATGAAGATGATGTTGTCGATGCCCAGCACCAGTTCCAGCGCGGTGAGGGTGAAGAAGGCGACGATCAGCTGCGGATCGGTAAACAGCTCAAACATGAACACCTCAAGAGGCAAGGCCCCCGGCCGCTGCCGGACACGGTGTGCCATGATAGCAAGCCCCCACCTTGCAGCGCAGCACGCTACACTCCCGCCATGCTTCAGGCTCCCGATTCGATGCCGCTGATCGACGGCGCACTGGTCGCCGCGCTGCGCCGCGCGCGCCATGTGGCGGTATTCACCGGCGCCGGGGTCTCCGCCGAGAGCGGGGTGCCGATTTTCCGTGACGCGCACACCGGCCTGTGGGCGCGCTTCGACGCCGCCGCGCTGGCCTCGCCGGAGGCCTTCGAAGCCGACCCGGCGCTGGTGTGGGGATGGTACGAATGGCGGCGCAGCCGGGTACTGCGCGCCGCCCCCAATCCGGCCCATCGCGCCATCGCCACGCTGGCCGGGCAGGTCCCGGCGCTGTCGCTGATCACCCAGA
>JAGRFO010000235.1 GCA_020446005.1 Rhodocyclaceae bacterium
TCACCTGGTGGCGCGGGCTGCCTTCGTCGTCCTCGCATGCGCTGGTCGGCGGCTTGATCGGCGCCACGGTGCTCGCCGCCGGCGCGGGTCACGTGGTGTGGGGCACCGAGGCGTGGCTGGCGGGCGAGGGGCTGTATGGCGTGCTCAAGGTGCTGGCGGCGCTGGTGCTGTCACCGCTGGTCGGCATGGCGGCGGGCTTTGCGCTGCACCGGCTGATGATGTTCGTGCTGCGCGCGGCGCATCCGCGCATCAACCTGTCGCTGCGGCGGATGCAGTACCTCACCACCGCCGGGCTGGCCTTTTCGCATGGCGCCAACGATGCGCAGAAAAGCATGGGCATCCTCACCCTGGTGCTGGTCATCGGCGGTCATCTGCCGGCGTTCGAGGTGCCGTTGTGGGTGATGCTGGCGTGCGCGACGGCGATGACGCTGGGCATTTTGTCGGGCGGCTGGCGGATCGTGCGGACCCTCGGTTTCGCGGTCTACAAGGTGCGCCCGCTGCACGCGCTCGATTCGCAGCTGACCTCCGCGGGGGTGATCTTCGCCGCGTCGGCGCTGGGCGCACCGGTGTCGACCTCGCACGTGGTGGCGACCTCGATCATGGGCATCGGCGCGGCCGAGCGGCCCAAGAAGGTGCACTGGGCCAAGGCCGGCGAGATCGGCCAGACCTGGCTGATCACCCTGCCGGCGGCGGCGCTGGTCGGCGCGGTGGCGCTGCTCGCGCTGCGCCCTTTTGTGAACTGAACAGGCTGAGCTCATGGACCACGATCCGCTCCCCCCGCCCAAGACCCGCTCGATTGTGCATCGCGTGCTGGACCGGATTTTTCCGAAAGCGCCCGATTTTTTCGGCATGCTCAACGAGCAGGCCGAGCAGTCGCATCACACCACGCTGCTGCTGGTCGATTTCATGCAAAGCGGCGATCCGGCGCTGGCCAAGGAGATCAAGCGCGACGAGCATCGCGCCGACACGGTCAAGGTGCGCAATCTGCACGCCCTCAACGAGGCCTTCGCCACCCCGTTCGACCGCGAGGACATCTACCGCGCGGTGATGCACCTCGACAATGTGGTGAATTATTGCAAATCGACGGTCAACGAAATGGATGCGCTGGGGGTGAAACCGGACCCCTTCATGCACGCCATGGCGGTTCAACTGGCCGCCGGCACCGCGGCGCTGACCAGCGGTTTTGCCCGCCTGGCGAGCACCCCGCGCGAGGCCGAGCAGGACGCCCACGCCGCGCGCAAGGCCGACCGGCGGGTCGAAAAGATTTATCGAAAAGCGCTGGCGGCCTTGTTTCAGGGCGAGGAATATATTGATATGTTCAAGCGCCGCGAGGTGTATCGCCATCTGGCCAACGGCGCACACCGGATGGCGGCGTGCGCCAACACGCTGCACGATATCGTGGTCAAGATCACCTGAGCGGGACGCGCAACTAGCGAGAAGTCGATGAACACCGAAACGCAGATTTCACTGCTCGACGAAGCCGGGGTCGGCACCTGGGAGTTCGATCATCTCAGCGGCCGCTTCAGCTGGAGCCCCTTCATCGCCAGCCTGTTCGGGGTGGCGGCGGATCAGTTGCCGCAGGATGGCGAGAGCCTGCGCGCGGCGCTCCACCCCGACGATCGCCAGTCGGTGCGCGAGGCCGCGGTGGCGTCGATGCGTCAGGATGCGCCGATGGAGCAGAAGTGCCGCGTCAGGTGCGGTGACGCGTGGCTGTGGGTGCGCTTTCGCGGGCGGGTGACGGCGCGGCGTGCGGACGGCTGGGTGCTGCGCTCGGCGGGGGTGGTGATGGACATCACCCATCTGGAGGAAACCGAATCCGCCCTGCAGCGCGAACGCCAGCGCCTGCGCACCCTGCTCGACACCATCCCAGATCTGGTATGGCTCAAGGACCCCGACGGGGTGTACATCTGCTGCAACCGGCGCTTCTCCGATCTCTACGGCGCCCCGGAGGCCGACATCGTCGGCAAGGACGACTACGCCTTCGTGCCGCGCAAGCTGGCCGATTTCTTTCGCGAACACGACCGGATGGCCGCCGCCGCGGGCCACCCCTGTGCCAACGACGAGTGGGTGACCTTCGCCAATGACGGCCATCGCGCCCTGATCAACACCATCAAGACGCCGATGTTCGACGAGGCGGGCGGGCTCGTCGGGGTGCTCGGGGTGGCGCGCGACATCACCCCGCTGCACGACACCCAGCAGGCGCTGGAGAAAATCCGCGAGCAGTTCGCGGTGGCCTTTCGCGCCAGCCCGCTGTCGATCTGCATCTCGGAGATCGAGACCGGTCGGCATGTGGATGTGAACGACGCGTTTTGCAAACTGTTCGGCTTCACTCACAAGGAGGCGTGCGGGCACACCTCGCTGGAGCTGGGCATGTGGCCGGACCCCAGCGTGCGCGCGGCGTGGCGCGAGGCGTTGCGCGCGGGCGGCTGCCGCGATTACCGCACCACGATGTGCCATCGCGACGGTCGCGAATTCCGCTGCAGCCTGTCGGCCGAGGTCATCGAGCTCAACGGCCAGCCCCACATTCTGGCCTACGCCACCGACGTGACCGAGGCCGAACAGGCCGCCGAGCAGCTTCGCCGGCGCGAGCGCTACCAGCGCGCGCTGCTCGACAACTTTCCGTTCCTGGTGTGGCTCAAGGACGCCGAGAGCCGTTTTCTGGCGGTCAACCAGCCGTTTGCCAAGGCCTGCGGCGCGACCTCGGTCGAGGATCTGGTGGGCAAGACCGATCTGGACGTGTGGCCGCGCGATCTGGCCCAGCGCTACCGCGCCGACGACCGCGAGGTGCTCGGCAACGCGATCAGCAAGTGCGTGGAGGAGCTGGTGGAGGTGGCCGGCGAGCGGCGCTGGATCGAGACCTTCAAGTCGCCGGTGACGGTCGACGGCAAGATGGTCGGCACCGTCGGCTTTGCGCGTGACATCACCGAGCGGCGCGCCTCGGCCGAGGAGCTCGACCAGCACCGCCACCATCTGGAGGAGATCGTCGCCGAGCGCACCGCCGAGCTGGAGGCCGCCAACCGCGCCAAGAGCACCTTCCTGGCCAACATGAGCCACGAAATCCGCACCCCCATGAACGCCATCATCGGGCTCAACCAGCTGCTGCTGCGCGATGACCCGAGCCCCACCCAGCTTCGCCGCCTCGACAAGCTGGGGATGGCCGCCAAGCACCTGCTGGCGATCATCAACGATCTGCTCGACATCTCGCGCATCGAGGCCGACAGCATGCCGCTGGATGTGGCCGACATGGAGATCGCCGGGCTTGTGGACGATGCCTTCGCCCTGATTCACGACGCCGCCCACGCCAAGGGGCTGACCCTCACCCGCGCGATCGACCCGCAACTGCCGGCGCGGGTGCGCGGCGACGCTACCCGGGTGGGGCAGATTCTGTTCAACTACGTAGCCAACGCGGTCAAGTTCACCGAGCGCGGCAGCATCGGCATCCATGTCATCCGCGAAGGCGTCGCCGGTGCGGGCATCGTGGCGCGCTTCGAGGTCCGCGACACCGGTATCGGCGTCGAGCCGCAGCATCAGGGGCGGCTGTTCACCGCCTTCGAGCAGGGCGATCCGAGCACCACTCGCAAATACGGTGGCACCGGTCTGGGGCTGGCGATCAGCCGTCGTCTGGCCGAGCTGATGGGCGGCAGCGTGGGCATGGAGAGCACGCCGGGGCGGGGCAGCTGTTTCTGGTTCACGGTCCGGCTGGCGCCGGCCGCGAGCGTGGCCAGCGCCGCCCCGAAGAGCAGTGCGGACGACGATGCGGCGATTCTGGCGCGCGACTTCTCCCACGCGCGGGTGCTGCTGGTCGAGGACAACGAGGTCAATCAGGACGTGGCGCTCGAATTGCTCGCCGACGCCGGCATCCACGCCGAGCTGGCGGAGGATGGCCGACAGGCGGTGGCGATGCACACCGCCCGGCCCTACGCGCTGATCCTGATGGACATGCAGATGCCGGTGATGGACGGGCTCGACGCCACCCGCGCGATCCGCGCCCAGGCGGTAGCGCCGGACGTGCCGATCGTGGCGATGACCGCCAACGCCTTCGCCGAGGACCGAACGCGCTGTCTGGCCGCCGGCATGAACGACTATCTGGCCAAGCCGTTCTCGCCCGACATCCTCTACGCCATGCTGCGCCAGTGGCTCAGCCGCGCAGGTTGATCGGTCCGGCCTTGTCCGGGTAGCGGGCGCTGACCGGCGCGTAGCCGGCGCGGATGGCGGCCAGGTCGGCGTCGATGTCGTCGGTGGGCGGCACGTAGCCGGCGATTCCGATGCGGCGTTGGCGGTAGTCGATGTAGCCCAGCCCGATCGGGATGTCCGCCCCGTGAGCGATCCGGTGGAAGCCGCGCTTCCAGCCGTCCACGTAGCTGCGGGTGCCTTCCGGCGCGATCACCAGCACGATGTGCGGCGCGGCCCGACAGTGGGCGATCACGTCGTCCACAAAGCTGCCCGGCTGCGCGCGGTCCACCGCGATCCCGCCGAGGCGGCGCAGCAGCGCGCCGAAGGGCGGGCGAAACAGACTGTGTTTGCCGATCCAGCGCACCGGCCAGCCGCAGGCGAAACGGGCCAGCAGGCCGAGCACGAAGTCCCAGTTCGAGGTGTGCGGATACATCAGCAGCACCAGCTTGGGGCCGGGTGGGGTCGGCAACTCGAGCGTCCAGCCGGCGCGCTTGAGGATCAGGGCGGCCCAGCGCCGGGGGGTGACCGGAAAGGGCGGCGCGGTGTTCATTCGTCGTTCACCGGCGGCTTGCTTTCGGGGGTCGGGTCGGGCGATCGCGGGTCCATTTCCATGGCGACTTCCGAGGTGCGGTGAACCGGCATGAACTCGGTCAGCTCGGCCGCCGGCACCGGCGCGTCGCGGCGGATGCGCCACAGCGCGAACAGCGCCAGCGCGGCCAGCAGGCTACCGAGCACCAGCGGAAAGACCCGCGAACCGAAGGCCGAGATCAGCGCGCCGACCACGATCGGGCCGAGCATCGCGCCGCTGCCGTGCAGGACCAGCAAGGCCTTGGTGGCTTCGAGCGCTTCGGCGGCGTGGAAGCGGTCGTGGGTCTGCGCCACGGCGAGGCTGTAGAGGGTGAACGCGAAGCCGCCGTAAAAGCCGGTGGCGACGATGAAGCTGGTCACCGACAACGCGCTGGTGACGAACATCGCGCTGGCGCTGAGCGCCGCCAGCACGCACACCCCAACCAGCACGGTGCGGCGGTCGCGGTGTTCGCTGACGTGACCCACCGGCCACTGCATGAGCGCACCGCCAAAGATCGCCACCGAGGTGAGCAGCGCGACATGAAAGGCGTCCAGCCCCTGCGCGGCGGCGTAGGCCGCCGACAGCCCCCAGAAGGCGCCGGAGACCAGCCCCGAGACCAGGCCGCCCATGAAGCCGACCGGCGAGATCCGGTACAGCCGTCGCAGCGGTAGCCGCGGGATGTGGATCGGGGTGGGTTGATGGACCGGCGTGAGCGCGATCGGAATCAGCCCGAGGCTGTAGAAGATCGCCACCAGCGCGAAGGAGCCCATGTGCCCGGGGCCGTAGAGCGCGATCAGGAACTGGCCCAGCCCGAGCGAGATGAAGCTGATCATCATGTAGGCGGCGAAGATTTTGCCGCGCTGGTCGTGCATCTGCTCGTTGAGCCAGCTTTCGATCACCATGTAGATGGCGACGATGGCGATGCCGTGGACGACCCGCAGCAACCACCACACCCACGGATCGACGATCAGGCCGTAGAGCAGCGACACCGCGGCGGCGAGGGCGGCCATGGCGGTGAAGGCGCGGATGTGGCCGATGCGGCGGATCAGCGTCGGGCAGGCGAAGGCGCCGACGATGTAGCCGGTGAAAAAGCCGGACATGATGATGCCCAGCGCCAGCCCGGAGAAGCCTTCGGCATTGGCGCGCAGGCCGAGCAGGGTGCCCACCAGCCCGGAGCCGGCGAGCAGGATGGCCATGCCGGCGAGCAGCGTGGCGACGGGGCGGATGGCGTGGATCATGGCGGGGCGCTCATGGAGGGCATCGATGGCGCGCCGCCCCCGGCCTCAGTCGATGCCCTGACTGGCGAGGTATTCCTCGTAGCTGCCGCGGTAGTCGACGATGTCGCCGTCCTGACGGATTTCGATCACCCGGGTGGCCAGCGAGGAGACGAACTCGCGGTCGTGCGAAATGAACAGCAGCGTGCCGGTGAACTTCTCGAGCGCGGTGTTGAGCGACTCGATCGATTCCATGTCGAGGTGGTTGGTCGGCTCGTCCATCAGCAGCACGTTCTTGCTCTGCAGCATGAGCTTGCCGAACAGCATACGGCCCTGCTCGCCGCCGGAGATGACGCGCACCGGCTTCTTCACTTCGTCGCCCGAGAACAGCAGCCGGCCGAGGGTGCCGCGGATCAGGGTTTCCATGTCCTCGCCCTCGAAGCCACCGTCGCGCACGTGGCCGGCGATCCAGTCGGTGAGTGTTTCGTCCGAGTCGAATTCGGTCGCGTGGTCTTGCGCGTAGTAGCCGGGCTTGGCCTTCTCGGCCCACTTGATGCTGCCTTTCTGTGGGGCAAGCTCGCCGACCAGCAGGCGCATCAGGGTGGTTTTGCCGACGCCGTTCTCGCCGATGATGGCGACCCGGTCGCCGGCGTCGATGGCCACGCTGAACTTGTTGATGAGCGGTTTCTCCATGCCCTCGTAGGCAAAGGACAGGGTGTCGACCTCGACCGCCTGACGGTGGAGTTTGTCCTTGGCGTCGACCTCGAAGCGGATCCACGGGTACTGCCGGCTCGACGGTTTGACGTCTTCCGGCTTGAGCTTGTCGATCAGCTTGAGGCGGCTGGTGGCCTGCTTGGCCTTGGACTTGTTGGCCGAGAAGCGGCGCACGAACAGCTGCAGCTCGGCGATCTTGTCCTTGGCGCGGGCGTTGGCCTGGGCCTGCCGCTGACGGGCCAGCGTGGACGCTTCCATGTAGTCGTCGTAGTTGCCCGGGTAGACCTTGATCGTGCCGAAATCCAGGTCGGCCATGTGGGTGCACACCTGGTTCAGGAAGTGGCGGTCGTGGGAGATGATGACCATCGTCGAATCGCGCTGGTTGAGGGTGTCCTCCAGCCAGCGGATGGTGTTGATGTCGAGGTTGTTGGTCGGCTCGTCGAGCAGCAGGATGTCGGGGTTGGCGAACAGCGCCTGACACAGCAGCACGCGCAGCTTCCAGCCCGGCGCGACCTGGCTCATCGGCCCGTCGTGCTGCTCGGTGGGGATGCCCACGCCCAGCAGCAATTCGCCGGCGCGCGCCTCGGCGGTGTAGCCGTCGTACTCGGCGAACACCCCTTCGAGCTCGGCGGCGCGCATGTAATCGTCTTCCGACGCCTCCGGGTTGGCGTAGATCGCGTCCTTCTCCTGCATGCACGCCCACATTTCGGCGTGGCCCATCATCACCACGTCGAGCACCCGCACGTCCTCATAACCGAACTGGTTCTGGCGCAGGAAGGCCATCCGCTCGCTGGCTTCCTTGGTGACGTTGCCGGCCGATTGCTCCAGCTCGCCGCACAGGATCTTCATGAAGGTCGACTTGCCCGCCCCGTTGGCCCCGATCAGGCCGTAGCGGTTGCCGTCGCCGAACTTGACGGAGACGTTGTCGAAGAGGGGCTTGGCCCCGAATTGCATGGTGATGTTGTTGGCGATGAGCACTGCGTGGATTCCGAAGTTCGAGGCGGCAAAAGCGCGAAATTCTAACAGAGATTCAATGACATGATCGAGGCCGGCGGGGCTGCGGACGGCGCTCCCGGGCGGGGTGTCGCGCGATTTCTTGATCTTTGTCGCAGCAGGCGGGAACGCCGCGCCTTAGCATCGGCCGCTATCGTGTTGCGAGTGCCCATGCCGCCCTCCCTGTTCCGCCGCGCCGTGCGATCGGCGGTGCTGACCGCCCTTGCGCTGGCGGGGCCGCTGTGCGCGCAGCCGTTGCAGCCGCTGGTGGATGCGGCGCTGGCCTCCACCGGCGTGCTGGTGCTCGCGCCCGGCACCTACGAGGGTCCGGTGCGCATCGGCGGCGCGCTGATCGTCGATGGCGGTGGCGCGGCGGTGGTGCAGGGCGACGGCCGCGGCACGGTGATCCGCGTGGACGCCAGCGACGTGGTGCTGCGCGGGCTCATCGTGCGCGGCAGCGGCGACTCGCACGACCGGATCGACGCCGGCATCTACGTCGAAGGACATCGCAACCGGATCGAGCACAACCGCCTCGACGACGTGCTGTTTGGCATCGTGCTGCAGCAATCCAACGACAACCAGGTGCTTGGCAATCACGTGCGTTCGCGCGGTGAGGATTCGGCCGACCGCGGCGACGGCCTGCGCCTGTGGTACGCCCACGACAACCGCATCGACGGCAACGTCTTCGAGCACGTGCGCGACATCACCGTCACCAATTCGCTGCGCAACCGCATCACCGGCAACGTGATCCGCGACAGCCGGCGGGCGATGAACTTCCTGTTCTCCAGCCGCTCGCTGGTTGAGGGCAATCTGGCCGAACACAACGCCACCGGCATCGTGGTCATCAACTCCAGCGGCTTCATCCTGCGCCACAACCGGGTGCTCCACGCGATGCACGTGTCGGGCGCCGGCATCGCTCTCAAGGAGACCACCGCCGCGCTGGTCGAGGGCAACGAACTGGTGCATTGCGCGGTGGGGCTGATGGCCGACTCTTCTTCGCACCCGGTCAGCCGCGTGTTCCTGCACAACAACCGCATCGCCCACAACGTCACCGGCATCAACTTCTACGGCGAGCGCGGCGGGCGGATCATGATCGGCAACCGCTTCGAGCACAATCTGTGGAACGTCACCGCCACCAACGCCGGCAACCCCGACGCCGAATCGTGGATCGGCAACAGCTGGGACGACTACCAAGGCTTCGACCTCGACCGCGACGGCACCGGCGACGTGCCCTACGAGCTCTACCTGTTCGCCGACCGGATCTGGATGGAGTCGCCGGAGACCACCTTCTTCCGCAACGCGCCGCTGATGGAAATCATCGACTTCCTCGAACGCCTCGCCCCGTTCGCCAACCCGGCGCTGATTCTGCGCGACCCCGAACCGAACATGAATCCCGGCCCCTGGGTGCCGCCTGCCTTGCCGGTGACGGCGCGCTGACTACTGCGCGGCGGCAGGCTCGCCGAGGGTTACCGGATCGTCCGGCCGGCGCGCTTCGGCCTTGCGCAGGCGCGCCTCCATGGCGCGGATGCGCGCGCCGCGGTCGATGCGATTGGCGCGCCCTTCGAGCAGGCGCGCCTCCTTGATCTGCGCGGTGCGCGTCAGCCGGGCGTCGTCCAGGCAGGCATTGACGAAGAAGCGGTCGTAGCATGCCGCGGTGGTGCGCTCGAAAGCCTCGGTGGCGCTGTCGCGCAATTGGCTGGCCTGCAGGCGCAGCGCATGGCTGTCCTCGCTCTGGGCGAGGGCCGCGCCAGCGGCGCACAGGCCGAGCGAGAGCAGGAGCGCACGAAAACGGAAGACGATCATCAAGGGCTTCAGCGGCAAAAGGCGGAGCCCGTACAATAGCCGTTTTTCTGCCCCGCGTGCCCGCGCGCGATCCCCAACGTGATCCAGTTTCGTGAGCTGCGCCTGGCGCGCGGCGCCAAAATTCTTGTCGACGCCGCCACCCTGCAGATTCATCCAGGCTGGAAGGTCGGCCTCACCGGCGCCAACGGCTGCGGCAAATCCAGCGTATTCGCCCTGCTGCGCAATCAACTTCATGCCGATCGCGGCGACTGCGAGCTCCCGTCCGCCTGGGTGATCGCCCATGTCGCGCAGGAGACCCCCTCGCTGGCGCGCTCGGCGCTCGACTACACCCTCGACGGCGACCGCGAACTGCGCGCCATCGAGGCCGATCTGGCGGCGGCCGAGGCCGCCCACGCTGGCGAGCGCATCGGCGAATTGCACGGCCGCCTGCAGGAGATCGACGGATACAGCGCCGCCGCCCGCGCCGCCGCGCTGCTCGACGGGCTCGGTTTTACGCCGGCCGACATCCAGCGCCCGGTGTCGGATTTCTCCGGCGGCTGGCGCATGCGCCTCAATTTGGCGCAGGCGCTGATGTGCCGCTCCGATCTGCTGCTGCTCGACGAGCCGACCAACCACCTTGATCTCGAC
>JAGRFO010000029.1 GCA_020446005.1 Rhodocyclaceae bacterium
TGCACGGCGTACAAGCCACCCGCCCCGCCCACCCCAGCGGCGTGCGCATCGTCGCCGCGCTGATCAACCCCGCCACCCGACCGGAACGCGGCAACGAAACCGTCACCGTACTCAACACCGGCGAGGCCGACGTGGACATGCGCGGCTGGCGGATCGCCGACATCAAAGGCCAGCAAAGCCTCGACACCACGCTCGCCTACGGCGACACCCTGCGCATCCGCCTCACCGGCGCCGTGCGCCTCAACAACACCCGCGACACCATCACCCTGCTCGACGCCAACGGCGCACTGGTCGACCAGGTCTCGTACGAACCGCGCGACCTACCTCGGGAAGGACGCAGCATGGTGTTCTGAACACCCGTCGGAGGCCGAAGGAACTGAAGTTAACTCCGCCTCGATCTCAGCAGCTCACCTAGAGCGAGTTAACAGCTTGGTCTGCGCGGATTGCCACCGGGATCGTAGTTGTAACGATAAATAAATCTTTCGCCACTGTTTAACCAAAGGCCTTGGCGAAAAGTCTGTCCCGGCTGGAGCGCTGGGTGGAAGGAATTGCTTCCAAACTGATCGCTTGATTTCTTATAACACCCGCTCACATAGACGGTCTGTCTGCAACCATTCTGGATCACGATCGTCGGTGAATTTGTGCCATTTCCTTCAACAAAATCAGAGACACAAGCCAAAGATGGCTGACAGACAACGCCCAAAACCCCAAAAACTACAGCAGATAAAGGTTTTTTCATCACCTCTCCCCCAAGACGACTGGCAGTAACTATCGGTCATTTAATCTAGACCAACCTCCCGTCGATGAGAAGCAAAAGCCATATTTATTTTGCATGGAAAATTAGCGGACACCCCCGCCTCACACCCGCTCGAAAATCCCCGCCGCGCCCATACCGGTGCCGATGCACATCGTGACCATGCCGTATTTGAGCGCGGGGTCGCGTTGCATGGCGTTCATGACGGTGGCGGTGCGGATGGCGCCGGTGGCGCCGAGGGGGTGACCGAGGGCGATGGCGCCGCCGAGGGGATTGACCTTGGCGGGGTCGAGGTCGAGTTCGCGCATCACCGCCAGCGCCTGCGCGGCGAAGGCTTCGTTGAGTTCGATCCAGTCGAGTTGCGATTGCTTCAGGCCGCCGGCCTTGAGGGCGCGCGGAATGGCTTCGACCGGGCCGATGCCCATCAGTTGCGGGGCGACGCCGGCGACCGAGAAGCTGACGAAGCGCGCGATCGGCGTGGCGCCGGTGCGCTTCACCGCGGCTTCGCTCATCAGCAGCACCGCGCCGGCGCCGTCGGACATCTGCGAGCTGTTGCCGGCGGTGACCGAGCCGCGCGCGGCGAACACCGGGCGCAGTTTGGCGAGCTTGTCGAGGGCGGCGTCGGCGCGCGGGCCTTCATCGGTGTCGCACACCTGCTCGACGATGCGCACCGTGCCGTCGGCGCCCGGCAGGTGCCGGCGCACGGTGCGGGGGCTGATCTCGCCGGCGAAGTGGCCGGCGGCAATGGCCGCCACGGCGCGCTGGTTGGACTGCAGCGCGAAGGCGTCCTGATCCTCGCGGCTGACCTGCCATTGTGCGGCCACCTTCTCGGCGGTGAGCCCCATGCCGTAGGCGATGGCGATGTTCTCGGGCTGGGCGAACACCGCCGGGTTGAGGCTGGTTTTGTTGCCGGTCATCTGCGGCATCACGCTCATCGACTCGGTGCCGGCGGCGATCATCACGTCGGCTTCGCCGAGGCGGATGCGGTTGGCCGCGTCGGCCACCGCCTGCACGCCGGAGGCGCAGAAGCGGTTGATGGTGATGCCCGGCACGCGCTCGGGCAGGCCGGCCAGCAGCAGCCCGATGCGCGCCACGTTCATGCCCTGCTCGGCTTCGGGCATGGCGCAGCCGACAATCACGTCGCCGATCTCGGCGGGGTCGAGCCCCGGCGCCTTGCCAAGCACCGCGCGCAGCACGTGGGCGAGCAGGTCGTCCGGCCGCTCGGTGGCGAACATGCCGCCTTTCTTGCCCACCGGGGTGCGCGTGGCGGCGACGATGTAGGCGTCCTGAATCTGTTTGCTCATCTTGTCTCTCCCGATCAGTTGCGCAGCGGCTTGCCGGTTTCGAGCATGTGCGCGATGCGTTGCTGGGTCTTTTCGTTTTTGAGCAGCGCGACGAACTGGGCGCGCTCGACATCGAGAATCCATTGCTCGCTGACCCGCGCGTTGGTGTCCACCTCGCCGCCGCACAGCGCGGTGGCCGCGGCCCGGGCGACGGTGTAGTCGTGGGCGGAGATGAAGCCGCCTTCGGCCATGTTCACCAGCATCATTTCGCAGGTGGCGATGCCGTTGCGCCCGGCCACGGTGACCGCGTTGTCGATCAGCGGCGGGCGCCAGCCGGCCTCGGCCATCGCACGGGCGCGGCGGATGGCGGCGTAGAGCAGCTCGTGCGGATTGAACAGGATGTCGTCGGCGGCCTTGCCGAAACCGAGCTGCACGGCTTCGAGCGCGCTTTTGGCGACGGTGCCCATGGCGATGGTCTGGAAGGCGTTCTGGATGAACGGGAACACGTCCCCGCCGGCGGCGCGCCGGGCCAGCTTGTGGGCCTGCAGGGCGAATTCCTTGGAGCCGCCGCCGGCCGGGATCAGCCCGACGCCGACCTCGACCAGCCCGACGTAGCTCTCCAGCGCCATCACCCGGTGCGCGGCGTGCATCGCAAACTCGCAGCCGCCGCCCAGCGCCATGCCCTGCACTGCGGCGACCACCGGCACCTGCGCGTGCTTGAGCGTCATCGACGCGCGCTGGAACTGGGCCACGGTACGTTCGAGCAGGTCGAACGCACCCGCCTGGATCGCCTCGGTCACCTGCTGCAGGTTGGCGCCCACCGCGAAGGGCGCCCCCTGCCACAGCACCACCGCGTCGAGATCGCGCTCGGCGCGGGCGATGGCTTCGATCACGCCGTCGAGCACTTCGCTGCCGATGGCGTGCATCTTGGAGGTGATCGACAGGATGCCGACGCGCGCATCCTGATCCGGCCGGGTCCACAGCCGCACGCCGTCGTTCTCCCACAGCGTTTCGCCGCGCTCGGCCGGCGCCTCGCCGAGCACCTGCTCGGGGTAGAGCTGGCGCGCGTACACGCCGAGTGTCGAGCGCGGCCGGAGCGCGTCGTCCGCCGCCGAATACGCGCCCGCCGCCTCATGCACGCCGCTGCGCGCGGCCACCCACGCCGGCAGCGGCGCAGCGGCCATCGCCACGCCGGCGTCGATGTCGGCCTGGATCGCGCGGGCGATGTCGGCCCAGCCGGCGGCCTGCCAGGTTTCGAACGGCCCCATCGTCCAGCCGAACCCCCAGCGCATGGCGAAATCGAGATCGCGCGCGTTGTCGGCGATGTCGGCGAGGTGATAGGCGCAGTAGTGGAACACGTCGCGGAAAATCGCCCACAGGAACTGCGCCTGCGGATGGC
>JAGRFO010000236.1 GCA_020446005.1 Rhodocyclaceae bacterium
CCGTCCTTGAGATAGCGCACCACCGAAGGCAGCATCGCGCGGCCATCCGCGTCGTTGAGACAATCCGCCTCGCCGCTGCGCACGGTGGCGACCAGCGAGTTGGTGGTGCCCAGGTCGATGCCCACCGCGAGGCGGTGCTCGTGCGGCGCGGCCGACAGGCCGGGTTCTGCAATTTGGAGTAGTGCCATCAGCCTTCCAGCGCTTCGATTGCGCCGTCGATCTCTTCCTGAAGTTTTTCGATGAACATGAGCCGGCGGACGGTATCGGACGCCGCTTCATGGTCTGCAGTCGCGGCCGCCAATTGCGCGGCGAGCGATGCGTTGACCTCGCGCGCGTGCTGCGCGAGCCGCTGGTGGAGGTGTTCGAGGTCGGCCATGTCGCCGCCCTCGCGCGCCTCTTCGACCGCTTCACGCCACTCCATCTGCTCCATCAGGAACTCGGGCGCCATCGCGGTGTTGTTCTCCGCGGCCACGTCCACGCCTTCGAGTTCCAGCAGATAGCGCGCCCGCAACAAGGGCTTGCGCAAGGTGCGGTAGGCCTCGTTGACCTGCGTCGCCCATTGCATCGAGACGCGCTTTTCAGCGTCGGAGCGATGGGCGTGGCGGTCGGGATGCACTTGCGCCTGACGGTCGCGATAGGCCTGGTCGAGCCGGTCGACATCGAGCGCAAAATCACGCGGCAGGCCGAACAGGGCGAAGAAGTCCTGCTGCAGGTCGAGCGCATCCGTCGACAGCGCGCTCATACGTTGAAGCTCTCCCCGCAGCCGCATTCATCCTTGACGTTGGGGTTGTTGAACTTGAAACCTTCGTTCAAGCCCTCACGCACGAAGTCGAGCTCGGTGCCGTCGAGGTAGGCCAGGCTCTTCGGGTCGATGAGCACGTTCACGCCGTGGCTCTCGAAAATGACATCCTCGTCCACCGTCTCGTCGGCAAACTCGAGCTTGTAGGCCATGCCCGAACACCCCGAGGTTTTCACCCCGAGCCGGATGCCAACCCCCTTGCCGCGCTTTTGAATAAAGCGCGCCACGTGCTCTGCCGCACTTCTGGTCAGGGTAATCGCCATGCCTCGGCTCCTTTACTTGGTGTCGCCGGTCCGCTTGCGGTAATCCGCCACCGCAGCCTTGATAGCGTCTTCGGCCAGAATCGAGCAGTGAATCTTCACCGGCGGCAGGGCGAGCTCTTCGGCGATGGCGGTGTTCTTGATCTCCAGCGCTTCGCTCACCGTCTTGCCCTTGACCCACTCGGTCACCAGCGAGCTCGACGCAATCGCCGAGCCGCAGCCGTAGGTCTTGAACTTGGCGTCTTCGATCACGCCCTGACCATTGACCTTGATCTGCAGTTTCATCACGTCGCCACAGGCCGGCGCACCGACCATGCCGGTAGCCACGCCTTCTTCTTCCTTGCCGAAGGACCCCACGTTGCGCGGATTTTCGTAGTGGTCCAGCACTTTTTCGCTATATGCCATGATCTTCTCCTGTTCGCGTCAGTGGGCGGCCCACTGCACGGTGTTCAAATCGACGCCTTCCTGCACCATTTCCCACAGCGGCGACAACTCGCGCAGCTTGGCGATCTTGGCGTGCAGCAGATCGATCGTGTAATCGACCTCTTCCTCGGTCGTAAAGCGCCCGATCGAGAAACGGATCGAGCTGTGCGCCAGTTCGTCGTTGCGCCCCAGCGCGCGCAGGACGTAGGACGGCTCCAGGCTGGCCGAGGTACAGGCCGAGCCGCTCGATACCGCCACATCCTTGATCGCCATGATCAGCGACTCGCCTTCGACATAGGCGAAGGAGATGTTCAGGTTGTGCGCCACGCGCTGGGTCATGTCGCCGTTCACGTAGGTGGCCTCGATGTCGGTCAAGCCCTTCATGAGTTTGTCTCGCAGCAGGCCGATCCGTTCGTTCTCGGTCGCCATTTCTTCACGCGCCAGGCGGAAGGCCTCGCCCATGCCGACGATCTGGTGCGTCGCCAGCGTGCCCGAACGCATGCCGCGCTCGTGGCCGCCGCCGTGCATCTGGGCGATCAGCCGCACCCGCGGCTTGCGACGCACGTACAGCGCGCCAATGCCTTTCGGGCCGTAGGTCTTGTGCGCGGAAAACGACATCAGATCGACCTTCAGCTTCTGCAGGTCGATCTCGACCTTGCCGGTCGCCTGCGCGGCGTCGACGTGAAAGACGATGCCGCGCTCACGGCAGATTTCGCCGATCTCGGCGATCGGCTGGATCACGCCGACTTCGTTATTGACCATCATCACCGACACCACCGTGGTGTCGTCGCGGATCGCCGCGCGCAGCACGTCGAGGTCGATCAGGCCGTCTTCCCGCACATTCAGGTAGGTGACCTCGAAGCCCTGACGCTCAAGCTCACGGCAGGTGTCGAGCACCGCCTTGTGTTCGGTCTTGACGGTGATGAGGTGCTTGCCCTTGCTCTGATAGAACTGAGCGGCGCCCTTGATCGCCAGGTTGTCCGACTCGGTCGCGCCCGAGGTCCACACGATTTCTTTCGGGTCGGCATTCACCAGCGCCGCCACTTCGGCACGCGCCAGTTCGACCGCCTTCTCCGCCGCCCAGCCATAGGGATGCGAGCGGCTCGCCGGATTCCCGAAATCCTCGACGAGGTAGGGAATCATCTTCTCCGCAACACGCGGATCGACCGGCGTGGTGGCGGAATAATCGAGATAGATCGGCAACTTCAACATCTTTACTCTCCATCGCGGCGCCCACTGGCGCCAAGGGTTTGTTTCTCAGACCGCCACCGCGGCCAGACCGCGCAAAGCGCGCACTTCATGTCCCAGCACTTCAATAAAACGTTCGACCTGCGCCATCTGCGTCTGCCGGCCCAGGCTGACGCGCACCGCGCCGCGCGCCAGATCGGGCGCCACGCCCATCGCCAGCAGCGTCTTCGAGGGCTCGGGATCGGCGCTGGAACAGGCCGAACCGCTGGCGCAGGCAAAACCGGCCCGGTCGAGCTTGCCGACCAGCGTCTCCCCGTCGATCGACGCGAAGGCAAAGAACGAGGTGCCGGGCAAGCGCGGCGCATCCACTGAGAACACCGTTGCGCCCAGCGCCGCCAAGCCGCTTTCGAGCCGCTCGCGCAATCCGGCCAGACGCCGCGCCTCGTCCACGCGACGTGCCGTCGCCAGCGCACAGGCCGCGCCGAAGCCAACGATGGCCGCCACATTCTCGGTGCCGGAACGCAAGCCGCGCTCCTGACCGCCGCCGGCAATCAAGGGCTGCAGTTCGACACGCTTGTCGACAATCAGCGCCCCCGCCCCCAGCGGGCCATACAGTTTGTGCGAGGACAGCGTCAGGGCATGGACCCCCAAGGCGCGAAAATCAACGTCAATCTTGCCCACCGCCTGCACCGCGTCGGTGTGAAACCAGCCGCCCGCGGCTCGCGTCTGTGCGGCCATTTCAGCCACCGGCTGGATCACCCCGGTCTCGTTATTGGCGAGCATCATCGACACCAGTTTGGGGCGCTGAGCCATCAGGGCGTCGAAGTGTGCCGCATCGACCCGCCCAGCGCCATCCACGCCCAGGGTTTCAACCGTCCACCCGAGCCGGGCCAGTTGCCGCGCCGGCTCGCGCACGCAGGGGTGCTCGACCGCGCTCGTCACCAGCAGGCCGGGCTTGAGGCTCGCCGCCGCGCCTTTGAGGAACAGGTTGTTGGCCTC
>JAGRFO010000237.1 GCA_020446005.1 Rhodocyclaceae bacterium
TCGCGCTTGTCGGTGCCGAACTCGTAGTAATTGTTGTAGCTCACCACGTCCTTGCGCGAGGTGGGCTCTTCGAGCGTGCTCAGCGGACTTTTGGCGATCGGTCCCGGCAGTCCGCCGGGGGCGGCGAACAGCGCGCCCGGCTGGCCGAGCGCCAACGCCGCCGCGCCGGCCCCGGTCAGTTGCAGGAAACGGCGGCGGTCGGCATAGACCGCCGGCGGGGTGATCTCGGAGGGGCGAATGTCGTCGGGGCGTTTGATCAGCATGTCGGTTCTTCCGCAAAGGGGGTGTCACAGGATCAGACCGTCGAGGGCGGCGCATGCTTACACTCCGACCGCAACCCCGCCCGCGCGTTCCGCCGCAGGCCGTGCCAGACGGTGGCGTTGCGGCGTCTTGAGCTAGAATCGCAAGCCTGATCCGACTGTCTGCCCAGGAACACCATGTCTGAGTTCTCCCCCAGCCACATCGACGACGTGCGCATTGCCGAAATCAAGGAGCTGGTCCCGCCGGCCCACGTCCTGCGCGAGTTTCCGGCCACCGAGCGTGCCGCGCAAACCGCCTTCGACGCCCGTCAGGCGCTGCATCGCATCCTCTACGGCGCCGACGACCGGCTGCTGGTGGTCATCGGCCCGTGTTCGATTCACGACTACGACGCGGCCATGGAATACGCCCGCCTGCTCAAGGAAGAAGCTGACCGCCTGCAGGACGACCTGCTGATCGTGATGCGGGTGTACTTCGAGAAGCCACGCACCACCGTCGGCTGGAAAGGGCTCATCAACGACCCCTACCTCGACAACAGCTTCAAGATCAACGAAGGCGTGCGCCTGGCCCGCAAGCTGCTGTGGGAGATCAACGAACTCGGCCTGCCCGCCGGCACCGAATTCCTCGACATGATCACCCCGCAATACATCGCCGACCTCATCAGCTGGGGCGCCATCGGCGCGCGCACCACCGAAAGCCAGGTGCACCGCGAACTGGCCTCGGGGCTGTCCTGCCCGGTCGGTTTCAAGAACGGCACCGACGGCAACATCAAGATCGCCGTCGACGCCATCAAGGCCGCCCAGTCGCCGCATCACTTTCTGTCGGTGACCAAGGCCGGCCACTCGGCCATCGTGTCCACCCGCGGCAACGAGGATTGCCACGTCATCCTGCGCGGCGGCAAAAGCACCAACTTCGACGCCGCCAGCGTCGACGCCGCCTGCCAGGAACTGGCCGCCAGCAGTGTCGCCGCCCGCGTGATGATCGACTTCTCCCACGCCAACAGCCGCAAGCAGCACCAGTTGCAGATCGAAGTGGCCGAAGATGTCGCCCGCCAGATGTCCGCCGGCGACGACCGCATCATCGGGGTGATGATCGAATCCCACCTCAAGGACGGCCGGCAGGACCTCAAGCCCGGCGTCGAACTCGAATACGGCAAGAGCATCACCGACGCCTGCATCGGCTGGGACGACAGCGTCAAAACACTCAACCTGCTCGCCGAGGCGGTGCGCAACCGGCGGGTGGAGAAGGCCAGCGCCTAGGTGTTGAGTTGCAATAGGTTGTTCCCTGGGATTCGGGAAGCTGGAGGCTGGTAGCCAAGAGCGGAGTGAGGCCGTCGGGCGTTGTAGTAGGTAAGAAACGCTGGCAACCAGGCGGTGCGCTCGTCGCTGTTGGCCCATAGCCGCCCGTAGGCCCACTCGCGCAGGCAAGTCTGAATGAATCGTTCAGCCTTTCCGTTGGTTTGAGGGCGGTAGTGCCGCGTGAAGGAGTGCTTGATTCCAAGCGCCATGCAGGCTTGAGCGAATAGCCTGGAGCGGTAAGCGGGGCCATTGTCTGTGATCAGTCGCTTGATGCGCACACCGAGTGCTCGATAGTGGGCCACGGTGGCGTGCAAAAAGGCGAGTGCTGAAGGGCGCTTCTCGTCTGGATGAATCTGCACAAAGCCCACCCTGGAATGGTCATCGATCGCCACGTGAGCCACTTCCCACCCAGCGCCGCGGGTATGGTCGCGAGGGTTGCCTGTGATGCGATGCCCGGGCACGACGATGCGCCCGAGCTTCTTCATGTCCATATGCAATAGGTCGCCCGGGGCCTCACGCTCATAGCGCAGCACGGGCTCCTTGGGTTCAAGCACCTCCAGACTCGACAAGCCGAGAGCCGCGAGGGTGCGGCTGATGGTGGCCACGCTACGGCCAACGGTACGTGCAATGGTGCGCATGGGCATACGGCGCCGGCGCAACTGCTCGATCCGGCTGCGCAGAACATCATCAATCGTCGAGCGGGTTGTGTATGGTCGGGAGCTACGGTCCATCAGGCCGGGCTCTCCGTGCAACTCGAACCTTTTAAGCCATTTCCTGGCCGTTCGGACACTGATACCGGCGGCCTCGGCCGCCGGTATCAGTCCCTTCGTTCCGATCCGTTCGATCAACAGTTTGCGCCCGGCAAAGGTCGTTCTGGCATTCTTATGGCTGTTCATCCGGTTGGACTCCCTGGGTTGCTGAAGCGTCAAGAACTCCAGTCTTCCAGATCCTTCCGGGTGAACAACCTATTGAAACATCACACCTAGGCCGCAGGGCTCCGGGCTGGTGACATTTTTGAGGCGAATTGCATGAGCCGGTCCCTGTTCCCGCGCCTGATCCACCCCGTCGGCCAGTCGCGTTCTGCCAGAACCGTCGAGATCTTTGGCTGGATTCTGCTGGTCGAAGCCCCGCTCCTGCTGTTTGCGCCGCACTGGGTGGCGGCGGTGCTGCAACTGCCGGAGCTCAGCGTTCAGGCGGCCAACTATTTCCGGCTGGTCGGCCTGCTGGTGGGCGGGCTGGGGATGCTCTACGTGGTGAGCGGGCGGCTCGACGCCGAAGGCTTTGTGTTCGCCTCGCTGCTCGACCGGCCGCTGGTGCCGTTCATCATGGCGGCACTGTGGTATTTCGGCATTGTGCCGGGGCCACTGGCGCTGATGTTCGCGATCTCCGACGGCGCGAGCTTTTTGTGGACCCTGTCGGCCTGGCGGGCCGAGCGCGCCGCGGGCTGACGTGTCCGATCTGCCCGTTTTTGACTGGTCCGAAAGCACCGCCGGGTGGCGTTCCGCGGCCGGTCATCCGCCGCCGAAACGCGTGGTGATCGCCGATGACGCGCTGCCGGCGGACACCGCCTGGCGGCTGGCCTGCGAAGGCACCGCGCTGCTGTGGCGGGGCGACTATCAGAACGCCCGCCAGTTGCTCTCCGCCATCGCCCGGCGCATCGACCGCAAGCCCCTCAAGCTGCCCGCCGGGGCTGACGCATCAACCCGCTTCCACCTCTATCGCCAGGCGCAGGCGCAACGCGCCCGCACGCTGGGGATGTTGCTGGTGACGCTCGACGCGCAGTACCAACTGGCGCTGCGTCGCGCGCCCGAGGTGGCGGCCGCCTGTACGGCGGCATGGGGTGCGGAGGGCGGCGCTTGCGTGGTGTCGCTGCGCGAGCTGCTCGGCGTGGTGGGCGCGCATCAGTGGCGTCTCAAGGGGGTTGCGGTGGCGGCGCTGGGGGCGCGGATTCATCCGCACTACGGCGTGTTTTCGCCGGTGCGTGGCGAGTATGTCGAGCTGGTCGCGCGTGCGCCGCTGCCCGCCGACACCGCGCTGGCGGTCGACGTGGGCACCGGCTCGGGCGCCATCGCCCTCGCCATCGCCAGCGAGCTGCCCGCCGCCACCGTGCTCGGCAGCGATACCAGCGCCGGCGCCCTCGAGGTGGCCGCCGACAACGCCGAGCGCTGCGGCCTGCGCGACCGCGTGCGCCTGGTCCGCGACGACCTGCTCGGCGCGCTCGTGCGCAAGCGCGCGCAGGTCGACATCGTCGTGTCGAACCCGCCGTACATCGCCACCACCGAGCGCGGGATCATGGACCGCGACGTGCTCGAGCACGAGCCGCACGAAGCGCTCTTCGCCGGGCACGACGGGCTGGACGTCATCCGGCGCCTGCTGCCCCAGGCGCAGAAGGTGCTCGTGCCCGGCGGTCTGCTGCTGGTGGAGTTCGGCGCCGCGCAGGGTGAGGCCGTGCGCTCGCTCGCGGCGCAGCACTTCGAGCGCGTCGCCATCGCGAAGGACCTGGCCGGCCACGACCGGGTGCTGATCGCCCGTGCCGCCGGTCGCCACGAAGTCCTCGACGCCCAGCCGGCCGTCCCCG
>JAGRFO010000238.1 GCA_020446005.1 Rhodocyclaceae bacterium
CGGCCAAGGCCGCAAAGTCGATGTGAGATTCGATCTCGGTCAGCGGATCGCCCAGCGAGTCGATCTTCCGGCGAAGATGCTCGTCGGCAAACAAATCAGTCTTGATGGCGCTTCGTGGTTTCATCGGTGCAGGCTGCGGCTCAGTTCAGGACAACGTAATTTTACCAAGGGCGGGCGTGGTGAGGTTTATCGAGGCGCCCTTCTGAGCATCCACTTGGGAAAGGTCTCCGAATTTTCCTTTTGCAAAGTATGGACGATGAACGGCAAGGTATGTCCCGCCTCGGTGTATTGCGCCAATGTGAATGAAGAAGCCCGCGCTTGCGCAAGTGCAGTTGTTCGGATCTTTCGGTTTCGGTCCGAAACCATCATCTTCACAAACAGGACGGCCAGCCGGCCCTCGCATTGGAGCTTGCGACGACAATTCCAGTGCCCTCATAGCACGGCCGATCTTCATGGCTTCGTAGAAGTCACCGCCAGGGGAGAAGATGTATACGTCACTCACCTTCCCTTGGTTTTCCTTGGCGATTCGTACGAATGTTTCAAAATCGCCCGGCTCAATATTCCCTTCAATAACAATCGCCCGATATGACCCGGAGCCAGATATAAACGGGCGAATATCTGCCGCACTAGCCACGGCGGTGTGCAGCATGGCAAAAAGTAGGAAGAGGACAGTGGTCAACAATCTCTTGGTCATATTGCGTCCTTCGCTAGCTGGGGCCGAACGTGATATAGACGTCAAAACTGACGTATATATTTAATATTAGACGTATACATCCACCCGAACGTCATCGCCCTCACCCCACCACGTCATACGTCCGCGCAAAGATATCCGCGTCGCAGGGGTACACCTCGCCGTCGATGCCGGTGATCAGCCAGTCGCCGGGTTTGCCTTGCATGGTGCCTTCCAGGGTTTCGACTTCGAAGGCGTCGGGGATGCGGCGGACGTCGAGGGGGATGGGTTTCTTGACCGCTTTTTGCGGGGCGGGCAGGGGGACGCTGGCGGTGTGGCCGCCGTCGGGCAGGCGCCGGATCTTGATCATCGATGACTCCTCGTTCTATGCGCCGTGGCGTTCCAGCCAGTCGGCGCGCTGGCGCAGGCGTTGCGCCCAATCATGCGCCAGCGCGGGGATCGCGGCCAGTGCACGCACGTCGTCGAGGGGCGGGCGATGGGCTTGCTCGACGGCCCACAGGCGCGGCAGGCCGGCGTCGGGGTGGGGCCGGTCGTCGAGCGTGAGCGCGGCGTCGGGCGCGATCTGGCCGGGCGTCAGCACCCGGAAGTACCATCCGCACAGGCCGGCTTCGGCGACGATCCGCGAGGCTGGGGCGACCCCCAGCCGGTGGCTGATTTTCCAGCACGGGCGGCGCGGCTGGCTGATCTGCAGCCGCACACTGCCGAGCGTGAAGATGTCGCCAATGCACACCATCGCTTCGTCGATGCCCTCGACCGACAGATTCTCACCGAGCACGCCGGGCGCGAGCGTGACATTGCTCGCGGGCAGCAGCGCGGCGAGGCGCGGGTA
>JAGRFO010000239.1 GCA_020446005.1 Rhodocyclaceae bacterium
CTGCTCGCGCCGGTGGCCTATCAGGCGCTGGCGCATCCCGGCGGCGAGCGCGAGAGCGCGCGCGGCGCGGCGGCGGCCGATGCCTGCCTGGTGAGCAGCACCCTGGCCTCGACGCCGCTCGAAGAGATCGCCCGCGCAAGCGAGGGCGACAAGTGGTTCCAGCTCTACTTCCAGCCGCAGCGCGCGACCACCCTCGACCTCGTCCGGCGCGCCGAGGCCGCCGGCTACCGCGCGCTGGTGGTGACCCTCGACGCCGCCATCCAGAGCCCCGGGCGGGCCGCCCGGCGTGCCGGATTCGCGCTGCCCGCTCAGGTGCGGGCCGAGAATCTGCGCGACTATCCGGCACCGCCGCAGGTCGCCCTGTCGCCCGACCAGAGCCTGATCTTGCAGGGCATGATGCGCGAAGCGCCCACCTGGCGGGATCTCGACTGGCTGCTGGAGCACACCGGCCTGCCGGTGCTGGTCAAGGGCGTGTTGCGACCCGACGACGCGCAGGCGTTGCGCCGCGCCGGCGTGGCCGGGGTGGTGGTTTCCAACCACGGCGGCCGGGCGCTCGACGGCGTGCCCGCCAGCCTCGCCGCGCTCCCCGACATCCGCCGCGCGGTCGGCGACGACTACCCGCTGCTGCTCGACAGCGGCATTCGCGCCGGCAGCGACGTGTTCGCCGCGCTGGCGCTGGGGGCCGACGCGGTGATGGTCGGCCGCCTGCCGGTGTACGCCCTCGCGGTGGCGGGCGCGCTGGGCGTCGCCCACCTGATCCGGCTGCTGCGCGAAGAGCTTGAAATGTGCATGGCGCTGGCCGGTTGCGCCACGCTCAAAGACATCGACCGGTCCTTGCTGTGTGAGGCGCCGACGTGCTGATTCCGATTGAAAACGTGTTCTCTCAGGACGAAGTGCGCAGCATGCGCCACCGCCTCGACGCCGCCGCCTGGCAGGACGGTAGCGCCACCGCCGGCACGCTGGCGCGCCACGTCAAACGCAACCAGCAGCTCGACGACCGCGATCCGCTGGCGGGGGCGCTGGGCGAGCAGATATTGCGCCGGCTCGGCGCGCTGCCGCTGTTCATCTCGGCGGCGCTGCCGGGCAAGATCTACCCGCCCAAATTCAACCGCTACCGCGACGGCGGGACCTACGGCGCGCATGTCGACAGCGCGGTGATGCAGATGCCGGGCAGCGCGCAGACCCTGCGCAGCGACCTCTCGGCCACCCTGTTTCTGAGCGCACCGGACGACTACGACGGCGGCGAACTGGAGATCGAAGGCCCGTTCGGCGTGCAGGCGGTCAAGCTGGCCGCCGGCGACATGGTGCTCTACCCGTCGAGCAGCCTGCATCGCGTTACCCCGGTGACCCGCGGCGCGCGGGTGTGCGCCTTCTTCTGGATCGAAAGCCTGGTGCGCAGCGACGGCCAGCGCACCTTGCTGTTCGACCTCGACCAGGCCATCCAGGGGCTCGCCGCCAGCCTCGCACCCGACCACCCCGACCACCTCAAGCTGACCGGCGTCTATCACAACCTGCTGCGCCGCTGGGCCGATACCTGACCCACCCCACCACGGAAAAACCATGCTCAGACAAACACTTGCCGCCTTGTCCGCCCTGCTGTGGATCGTCCCCGCGATCGCCGGCGACACCGTGCTCAACCTCTACTCGGCGCGCCACTACCAGAGCGACGAAGCGCTCTACGACGACTTCACCCGCCAGAGCGGCATCCAGATCAAGCGCATCGAAGGCAACGAACAGGCGCTGCTGGAGCGGGTCATTCACGAAGGCGAAAACAGCCCGGCGGACGTGTTCATCACCGTGGACGCCGCGCGTCTCGCGCAAGCCGAGGCCCACGGCATACTCGCCCCGGTGGATTCGGCGCTGCTCACTGCGCGCATCCCCGCGCACCTGCGCTCGGCGCACTGGTACGCCTTCTCCACCCGCGCCCGGGTCATCATCTACAACCGGCGAAAACTCAATGCCGAGGATGTACCGACCTACGAATCGCTGGCCGACGAAAAACTGCGCGGTAAAGTCTGCAGCCGCTCCGGCGCCCATCCCTACAACCTCTCGCTGGTCGCCGCGCTGATCGCCCACAACGGCGAAGCCGCCACCGAAACCTGGGCGCGCGGCGTGGTCGCCAACTTCGCCCGCGCGCCCAAGGGCGGCGACACCGACCAGATCAAATCGGTCGCCGCCGGCGAATGCGCGGTGGCGGTGACCAACAGCTACTATCTGGCACGGCTGATGGCCTCCGAGCGCGTCGAAGAGCGCAACCTGCTCAAGCGCATCGGCGTGGTGTGGCCCAACCAGGCGAGTTACGGCGCGCATGTGAACGTCTCGGGCGGTGGCCTGGTCCGGACCAGCAAGCACCGCGCCGCCGCCATCGCGTTTCTCGAATACCTCGCCAGCGACAGCGCCCAGCGCCACTTCGCCAACGCCAACAACGAATGGCCAGCGGTGCCCGGCGTGACCATCGACAACCCCGACCTCGACACCCTCGGCCACTTCACCGCCGACACCCTGCCGCTCACCACCCTGGCCGGCAATCTGGTCAAAGCCCAGCAACTGCTCGACCGTGCGGGCTATCGCTGAACACCCTGGTGGAGGATTCTCGAACGACCCAGTGTCACGCAGCTGAATAGGGGTGTTCAGGGGACTAGCGTTGTTGATAGTTTGATGTTTGTAACGCTACGCTATACAATCGGATGCATGATTAAAGGCTTCCTGCACAAAGGGCTGAAGGCGTTCTTCGAGACGGGTAGCAAAGCCGGCATTCAAGCGCAGCACGCGCCCAAGTTGGCGCGCCAGTTGGCACGGCTGGATGCGGCACAAGCGCCCGAGGACATGAATCTGCCCGGCTGGCGGCTTCACCTGCTGACCGGGAATCTTGCCGGTCATTGGTCTGTGACGGTGAACGGCAACTGGCGTCTGACGTTCCGGTTCGAAGGCGAGGACGCGGTTCTGGTCGATTACCAGGACTACCACTGAGAGGACATGAACATGAACGCGATGTACAACCCCCCGCACCCCGGCCTGACCCTGCGTGAAGACGTGTTGCCTGAACTCGGATTGACGGTCACGGATGCGGCAAGTCAGCTTGGCGTGACCCGTGCAGCCCTTTCCCGCGTATTGAACGGGCGCGCTGCCATCTCGCCGGAAATGGCGCTGCGGATCGGCAAGTNGGGTGGCTAGGTGTCGACAACGGCGGCCGGGCGGATGTCTGGATTCGGCAGCAAGCCGCATACGACCTGTGGAAAGCCCGCGAAGCCGGGATGCCGGCGGTGACCAAAGCGCCCTTGATGGCCGCCTGACTGAGGCGACGCGCTGGCAAGGCCCCAGGTGCTGGCGCTTACAAAGGGCATACAAGGGCACAATAAGCAAAAGGCCAGCGCCGAAGCGCTGGCCTTTTGCTTATTGTTATTGGTGGTGATGGGCGGAATCGAAGCGCCGACCTATGAGTTCTA
>JAGRFO010000030.1:0-468 GCA_020446005.1 Rhodocyclaceae bacterium
CCAGATAGATGTGGTCGACGTGATGTTGCCCGACGTACTCAGCCAGTTGCGACAGATTGCCAAGCAGCGGCGTGTTGCCGATGCCGTGGAGACGCTCGCGGCTGCGGTCGTCGAAGTAGCCGACGCAGCGCACGCCGATGAACTGGTTGGCTGCAAAATTGTGTGCCAGGCGCACGCCGGTTTCGTTGCAGCCGGCGATCACCGCCGTATGACTGTTGCCTTCGCGCGCCAGAATGAAAGGCACGGCCCAGCGCGCGAGAGCGTTCATGGCCACCAGCGCCAGCGGGGTGACCCCGAGCCAGGTGTACAGCACCGCTTTGTGGAAAAAATCGATATAGCCGCTCGCTTCGCCGAAGAACAGCAGGATCAGCGCGATCAGTATCCAGTTGAAAAAGGTCTTGCGCGCCATGCGCCGGAAGCGGTCGCGCAGAAACAGGCTGCCGGGAAAGGTCAGCGAGAACACGATCA